>DBMG01000027.1:11463-12888 GCA_002304785.1 Candidatus Accumulibacter sp. UBA704
CAGCGCGATGCGGTACGCATGCTGAGCTACCTGTTCTACATCGGCGACCGGACGAAGACCGATCTGCCGTACCTTGCCAACCGCGAGGCCAAGAACGACTGGTACCGCCTGCGCCACGAGGTGGCGATGACGGCGGAATCGCTGGTGCGCCTGGCCGAAGCCTCCGTCGAGTACTACGGCTTTTCCGACTTCAAGCTGAAAGGCGGCGTGATGAGCGCGGCCGACGAGATCGAAGCGATCAGCGCGATCAAGAAGCGCTTCCCGCAGTCGCGCGTTACCCTCGATCCGAACGGCGCGTGGTCGCTGGCCGAAGCCATCGAGGCGTGCAAGGGCAAGGGCCACATCATGGCCTACGCGGAAGATCCGTGCGGGCCGGAAACCGGCTACTCGGGGCGCGAGATCATGGCCGAGTTCAAGCGCGCCACCGGCATCCCGACGGCGACCAACATGATCGCCACCGACTGGCGCCAGCTCAATCACTCGCTGAAACTCGATTCCGTCGATATTCCCCTTGCTGACCCGCATTTCTGGACGATGCAGGGCTCGGTGCGCGTGGCGCAGATGTGCGACGAATTCGGTCTGACGTGGGGCTCGCACTCGAACAATCACTTCGACGTCTCGCTGGCGATGTTTACACACGCCGCCGCCGCGGCCCCCGGCGAAATCACCGCCATCGACACGCACTGGATCTGGCAGGAGGGCCAGGAGCGATTGACCAAAGAGCCGTTGCGCATCATCGACGGCCTGGTGCAGGTGCCTGACAAACCCGGTCTCGGCATCGAGCCGGATATGGACCAGATCCTCAAGGCCAATGAACTGTACAAGAAGGTCGGTTCGGGCGCGCGCGACGACGCCATGGCCATGCAGTACCTCATCCCGGGTTGGAAGTACGACCCCAAGCAGCCGAGCCTCGGCCGCAAGGGAAAGTAACGCCGACCATCCACACAACATTCATCCGTCATCGGAGGGAATCTTGGCTTCAATACAACAACGAGTCAGCGGCGCGCCGACCATCACCGACCTGCAGGTCATCCCGGTCGCCGGGCAGGACAGCTTCGAACTGAACCTGAGCGGCGGGCATGGCCCGTATTTCACGCGCAACATCGTGATCATGAAGGACAGCGCCGGCAACACCGGCCTCGGCGAAGTGCCGGGCGGCGAGAAGATCCGTCAGACCATCGAGGATGCGCGTCCGCTGATCGTCGGCAAGACGCTCGGCGACTACAACAACGTCCTGAACGCCATGCGCAAGGCTTTTGCCGACCGCGACGCCGGCGGCCGCGGGTTGCAGACCTTCGACCTGCGCACCACGATCCACGCCGTGACCGCCGTCGAGTCAGCCTTCCTCGACCTGCTCGGGCAGTTCATGAACGTGCCTGTCGCCGCGCTGCTCGGCGAAGGCATGCAGCGCGAAGCCGTCGAGAT
>DBMG01000177.1:0-5448 GCA_002304785.1 Candidatus Accumulibacter sp. UBA704
TGCGCGGCTTTTCGCGCAGGTCCACTGGAATGATGGGTTGGGCCACACGACATAGCGCTACTTTCCGGGATTGGGACTGCGGACCTTGATGCCGAGCCAAACCATAAATGCAGAGCCAACTGCAAAGACCGTATGAAAAACCATGTGCCCTGCCGGCCCCCCGAATAGAGACACAAGGAGATTGGCAAGACCAGAACGGAACGGCGATGCAGTAGCGGGCGGCGGAGAACCATTGACGATGCTAATGGCGAACGCCAGCAAACCCAGCGCGCCAAGACTAATGAAAAATAGGCTTGCCATCCGGCGTTCACGATCTGTCATTGCGGAAATGCTCCCAATAAAGTGATGCTGGGAGGGGGAGAGGGAACCAAGATTCGCACTTCGCAGTTGCTCATGAGAAGACGAGTGTGAGACCGACAAATAGCGTTGCGACCGGGAACAAAGCAACAAGCTCCTCGTTGTGCTTGTGCGGGCGTGACGGCGGGTACCGACCAAGAGTAATTGCCTTGAGCATGATCCAGCCGACTCCGTAGAGGGCTGTATAAAAGAGGAACTCGACCAGAAATCTGGCAGCGAGTTCAAGCAAGGCGTCGAGCATAGTTGTGTGGGGCCCAACGTAGAACTAACCGGCGCTGCGCGGCTTTATCGCGCAGCGTCCAGTGAGCGAAGCGAACGAGGTTGAGTGCCAGGTTAGGCTTTCTTTGACTTTTCATGGGCAATCATTCCATATACAAGACACGCAACGGCAAGCAATAGCCAGAACGCAATTACTCCTTTTATTCCTGCGATTGAATAAGCAGTTTTCTCATGACGCCACAGTTCTTTTGTTGGATTTGCGTAGGTGTCCCAAGCTTTGTAGAGGCCAAACGCAGCGCACAAATAGTTAAGTACATAGATAGCGACCTGTTGGTTATCAGTCGGGAGCCGAAAAGCCGATTTCTCTGACCAACGCGAAATGTTTTCTTGGCTTGGCCAAAGTGGCCCGAGGACAAGAATAAAAAACACGAAGACTGACAGCATGATGAGGCTCGAAACGGCATCGTTGTCAGAAAAGCAGAGGACGATAGCCGCCGAAAACAACCCAAGAACTACTTGGAGAATTATTCGAATGGCAGACATGTCTTGTAAGCCTAATAGTGGAGCTAGCCGGCCTGCGCGGCTTTTCGCGCAGGTCCGGTTGAGCGAAAGGTTATACATCGACGTCATGCAAGAGCAGTTCGAGATTGGAATACTTATGTTGGACTGCCAAGCTCCTTAGCTCCGCCAAAGTCTCTTTGGTCAGTTCGCCCCTTCTCGATACCCACGTGTTGTGCGCCGACCATGATTGGCCCGCTGATGGCCCAACAAATGGACTAACGCGGTGAAGTGCATAGGCCACTGTCTGAAAAAGGGCAGGGGGAAATTTATGAATCGGGAACGCGGTCAATATGTCGAGAATGATTTTGAGGTTCTGGTTGTATCCCTCGAACGCACCATATGAGGACGACCGGGCCCAAGTCTCATCAATGCACCGATTTAGGAAAGTCACAAAACCGGATATTAGGTGGATTGAAAACTTCGACAGTACGTTGAGCATTTGGTCGCGGAGAGCGGCATCATCAATAAACTGTTCGATCATTTTGCTGTCTGGATCGTCCAGTTCTGTAGCCAACTTGCTTATGCGCATGTGCTCGTAACAGCTAACGTGGAAGTGAGGGGCAGCCGGAGCGCGAAGCGCGGAGGGAACCCAAAAGCGCAGCTTTTGGGCTGTCCCTCTCGACTGCCGGGTTGGGCCTGACGCTATGCGAGCCTGCAAATGGGCGAGTAGCAGAGGCAATATGAAGCACTCCCGCCGGGCAGATGCGATGCTTGGCATTTGCGGCGACAGTAGCCGAGAGGAAGTAGGAAAAGAAGCGCGGAGTCATTGCTGCGACAACATGAGAAAGACGCCGATGACGATGACTGCGACTAGAGCACCACGAAGCGGAAAAAGCACCCAAGCATTCATTACTACGAAGGCGACTTTCGGAATGCCTTGGGGCCAGAGCTGTTGTTGCCTGTACCACGCGAGCTTCTCAAACACGCCTTTCCGTTCCGGCGGCGTGGAATAGAACAACCAATACAGGGGGAGCCCAATTAGCCAGAGAGCCGCTAAGAACGCAAGAAAGAATGCGAATGCCATGCTTAGGCCCAACTACAAGTAGACGACAAAACTGTCACCTAATCTGTCGGTGTGTCCAATAATCTGCTGGACGGGACAAGCGCAATCGCTTGCGTTGTGCAGGGATATGGCATATAACTGTACATGCATACAGTATCACAGGAGGCGTTAAAGTGGACAGTTCGTTTTCTTCTGGCGTGGCGTCGCCGAAATTGCTTGATCAGGTCAGAAACGCCATACGCATCAGGCACTACAGCTTACGGACGGAAGAGGCGTATGTCCACTGGATACGCGCATTCATTCGATTCAATGGCGTGCGGCACCCTTCGGAAATGGGCGCTCGCGAAGTCACGGCGTTTCTTTCGCATCTGGCGACGGAGCGCGACGTGGCGGCCGCGACCCAGCATCAGGCCTTGTCCGCTTTGCTGTTCCTTTACAAACAGGTCCTGGAGGTCGACTTGCCGTGGCTGGATAATATCGTCCGCTGCAAAAAGCCCGCGCGTTTGCCGACGGTATTGAGCATCGACGAAGTCGACGCGTTGCTGGCGCAGGTGTCGGGTGTTCACGGGCTGATGATCCGTTTGGCGTATGGCTCGGGGCTGCGCCTGATGGAATGCTTGCGCCTGAGAGTCAAGGATGTCGATCTTTCGCGGCGCGAGATTCTGGTGCGCGACGGCAAGGGGGCGAAGGATCGGGTGACGATGCTTCCCGGCCGTCTGGTGAGCGCTTTTCGGGAGCATCTGGTTCACGTGCACCGCCTGTTCGATGCCGACCGTACCGCGGATCGCCCCGGCGTGTACTTGCCCTACGCACTCGAGCGCAAGTATCCGGGTGCCGGTCAGAGTTGGCCGTGGTTCTGGCTGTTTCCGGCGGAACGCCTGTCCGTGGATCCGCGCAGCGGGATTGAGCGGCGCCATCATGCGCATGAAAAGGGATTGCAGCGTGCGCTCAAGGCAGCGGTGGCATGCGCGGGAATTGCCAAGCCTGTGTCGGTGCATACCTTGCGCCACTCCTTCGCCACCCATTTGCTCGAAGCTGGCTACGACATTCGCACAGTGCAGGAATTGCTTGGTCATTCGGATGTGTCGACGACGATGATCTACACGCATGTGCTCAATCGCGGCGGGCGCGGGGTGGCGAGTCCGCTGGATCGGCTGGCGGGGTGAGGGGGGCTTCTAAACCCTTCCCGCCCCCACGGCTGGCTTTGCACAGCCAGCCGGCTACGCAGGCGCGAAGCGGTGCTTCACGAAACCCCTGCTTCACCCCGTTGTCAGGGGAGGAGACCACCGATTGGTTGGGCTTAGAGGTGGTCCTGTTTACGCCGGCATCAAAAAATCGTGGGCGATGCCTTCGCCGAGTTCGTAGATGCGATCCATGAAGTCGGTCAGGTATTCGTGCAGGCCCTGCTTGAGAATGTCGTCGATGCGCGCGTAGTGGATGTGGGCGTGGAGGATGCCGGCCAGGCGTTCGGTTTCTGCCGACTGGTCGTTCTTGATCGATTCCAGTACACGCACGATGCCTCTGGTGCAGGCGTGCAGCGAGCGCGGCATGTCCAGGCGCAGCATCAGCAGTTCGGCAACGCGCGCAGGTGTGATGACGTCGCGATAGACCTTGCGGTAGACCTCGAAAGCCGAGAGCGAGCGCAGCAGGGCGCCCCACTGATAGAAGTCGGTGGCGCCCTCGTCGCCATTGTGGCGCAGGACGTGGTACTTCACGTCGAGGATGCGCGCCGTGTTGTCGGCGCGCTCGATGAGGCCGCCGAGCCGGATGAAGTAGTGGGCCTCGTCCTGCAGCATGGTGCCGAAGGTGACGCCGCGGATTACCGCCGAGCGCAGCTTGACCCATTCGAAGAACTGGCCGATGCCGGTCGACATGATCTGCTCGAATTTCTGTCCGCGCATTTCGATCCAGGTCATGTTGCAGCTTTCCCAGGTCTCCGAGGTCAGCGTGCCGCGCACGGCGTGGGCGTTTTCGCGGGCGGCGCGGAGGCAGCTGTGGATCGATGACAGGTTGTCCGGGTCGGTGACCATGAAGCGCAGAACGTTCTCGGCGTTGACTTCGTCATACGTTTCGGCGAAGCGGTCCTCCAGGCTGTTGAGCGCCAGGATGGCCCCCCAGTTCTGGTTCTCGGCGTCGACGGATTTCGGTACCAGCGACATCTGGTGGGTGACGTCGAGCAGGCGGGCGAGGTTTTCGGCGCGCTCGGTGTAGCGCGACATCCAGTAGAGGTGATCGGCGGTGCGGCTCAGCATGTTGTTCTCCCTGCCTCAGTTTTCCAGTACCCAGGTGTCCTTGGTGCCGCCGCCCTGCGACGAGTTGACCACCAGCGATCCTTCGCGCAGCGCGACGCGGGTCAGCCCGCCGGGCACCATGTCGATGTTCTTTCCGGAAAGCACGAAGGGGCGCAGGTCGAGATGGCGCGGGGCGACGCCCCCGAATTTGTCACCATCGACGAAGGTCGGGCAGGTGGATAACGCCAGCGTCGGCTGGGCGATGTACTTCTCGGGGGCGGCGACGATGCGCTGGCGGAAGGCTTCGATCTGCTCCTTCGTCGACGCCGGGCCGACGAGCATGCCGTAGCCGCCGGCGCCATGGACTTCCTTCACCACCAGTTCGGGCAGGTGCGCCAGCACGTACTTCAGGTCGTCGGGTTTTCTCAGCATGTACGTCGGCACGTTGTTGAGGATCGGCTCCTCGCCGAGGTAGAAGCGGATCATGTCCGGCACGTAGGGATAGATCGACTTGTCGTCGGCGACGCCGGTGCCGATGGCGTTGGCCAGGGTCACGCGGCCGGCCCGGTAGGCCGAGAGAAGGCCGGGCACGCCGAGCATCGAATCCTTGCGGAAGGCCAGCGGGTCGAGGAAGTCGTCGTCGAGCCGACGGTAAATGACGTCGACGCGCTGCGGCCCGCGCGTGGTACGCATGTACACCGTGTCGTCGTCGACGAACAGGTCGCGGCCCTCGACGAGTTCGACACCCATCTGCTGGGCCAGGAAGGTGTGCTCGAAATAGGCGCTGTTGTAGGCGCCCGGAGTGAGCAGCACGACGGTCGGGTTGCCGACGCCCTGCGGGGCGACGGTGCGCAGGTTCTCCAGCAGCATGTCCGGGTAGTGCTGCACCGGGGCGATCTTGTTGCGCGCGAAGAGTTCGGGGAAGAGCCGCATCATCATCTTGCGGTCCTCGATCATGTAGGACACGCCCGAGGGGACGCGCAGGTTGTCTTCCAGCACATAGAATTCGCCTTCCCCGGCGCGCACCAGGTCGACCCCGGCGATGTGCGCGTAAATGCCGGCGGGGACGTCGACGCC
>DBMG01000177.1:5458-7729 GCA_002304785.1 Candidatus Accumulibacter sp. UBA704
ATGTCGTGCAGGAAGGCGTTCAAGGCCTTGACGCGCTGGCGCAGGCCGCGCTGCAAAGCCTGCCACTCGTCGGCGGGGATGATGCGGGGGATGATGTCGAAGGGAATCAGGCGTTCCTTGCCGGCTTCCTCGCCATACACGGCGAAGGTGATGCCGACCCGATGGAAAGCGATATCGGCCTCGGCGCGTTTTCTCGCGATGCGCTCGGCCGGCGTGGCGGCCAGCCAGTCGGAGTACGCCTGGTAGTGAGGTCTGACCGCTCCCGCTGCATCGTACATCTCATTGAAGAAAGTGGTTTTCATGATGATTGCCGCAGCTATGGACCTGATGGGGCATCAGCAGAAAGCGTGCCAACAAAAACCCCGCCCGGGATCGGGGTTTGCCGGTGGCCAACGAATTCAATGCACCACTGTTGGGCAGCAGCGCACCAATGACGATTGGAGTCTGGGGAAACGATGCGGTTCCGAGCGCGGAACGCCTTCCGGGCGACGACGGGTCCGTGTCGCCTCAGCCTTCCAGCGGCCGGCCGCTCTCGAGGTAATTGAGGAAGGCGCGAACGGTCTGCAGTTCGAGCGATCCGTTGGAGCAGAGCACCCAGGTCTTGCGCATCAGGGGGGTGCCGTCCGGCCAGTGCAGCGGTTGGCTGTACAGCCCGTATCTCCTGGCCAGCCCGATGCCGGGCAGGATCGACCAGCCGAGGCCGTGCAGGACCATCTGCCGTGCCGTTTCCATGGTGGTGACTTCCATGGCGGTGTTGGGCGGAGCGTTGAAGTTCTTGCGCCACCAGTCCTCGAGCAGCCGTTGCAGCGCGAAATCGGTGTTGTACCGGATGTAGGGGCGCGAGATCAGTTCGCCGAATTCGACGGGCCCGCGCGAGGCCAGGCACAGCGGTTCCTCCGAAAGCAGGAAGCGTTCGCCGTCCCATTCATGGTCGCCGCGCACGATGGCGAGAGTGATCTCCTGGCGCTGCAGCATCTCCAGCACCTTGGAACTCAGCCCGGTTTTCAGGGAGACCTGGACGTCGGGATAGAACGTCAGGAAGCCTTTCAGGATCTTGGGCAGGGTGTAATGGGCAAAGACGCTGGAGGCGCCGATGCGCAGCGACCCCTGCACCTTGTCCACCATGTTCTTGAGGCGTTCCTTGACCGCGCCGAACTTGTGCAGCATCTCGGTCGCGTAGGCCAGCAGGTATTCCCCCTGCGGTGTCAGTTCGACGCCAGTCGGAACGCGGGAGACAACCTGCGCGCCGAACTCCTCCTCGATGTTCTTCAATCGGTAGGTCAGGGCCGGTTGCGAGATGTACAGGCGCGCGGCAGCCTTGGTGAGGTTTCTTTCCTCGGCTATCGTCTTGAGAATTCGCCAGTCCTTGTCGTCCACGTCAGGCGTCCTGAGTTTGATTGTTCAGCATGCCCTATTTTATAACCCCGAAGCCAGTAGCGGATTTCCGAATGGTCCCGCGCATCAGGTCCGCCGGGACGGGCGCAGCGCCAGGCTGAGGCCGGCCGTGCCGATGATCAGCATGCCGAGCAGCGAAAGCGGATCGGGGAGGTGATTGAACACGGCCCAGCCGAGCAGGGCGGCCCAGATCAGTTGGAAGTACATCACCGGCGAGAGCGTCGAGGCGGGTGTCGTGCGGTAGGCGCCGATCACCAGGAAGTGCCCGACCCCGCCGTAGACGCCGAGGGAAACGATGAGCAGGCTGTGCGTCAGCGACGGAATTTCGCCCGTCCAGTAAGGCGGCAC
Organism: Candidatus Accumulibacter sp. UBA704; assembly: GCA_002304785.1. Lineage (GTDB taxonomy): Bacteria > Pseudomonadota > Gammaproteobacteria > Burkholderiales > Rhodocyclaceae > Propionivibrio. The sequence goes on from DBMG01000177.1 coordinate 7,202, forward strand.
GATCAGCGACATGGCCAGGGTGCCGATCAGCGCGGTGTAGAACAGCTGGCGCATGGTTGGCTCGGTGCTTGCCAGCTTGCGCGTGAGGATCTGGTAGAGCGAATAGCAAAGGGCTGCGGCCAGGGTGTAGGCCAGGCCGATGCCGAGCAGCGCCCCGCCCGGCCGGGCAATCAGCAGCACACCGCAGAAGCCGGCGACGGTGGCGACCCAGGTTTTCAGCCGCACCTGTTCGCCGAGGATCGGGCCGGCGAGCAGGGCGACGAGCACGGGCGTGACGAAGAACACTGCCGTGGTCTCCGCCAGCGGCTGCGAACGAAAGGCCATCTGGATGAACAGGCTGGACGCCACCAGCAATAGCGCCCGGAAGATCATCAGCCAGGGCCGGCGGGTGGCCACCAGCTCCCAGCCCATGCCCGGCGCGACGACGGCGAGCATGATCGCCAGATGCACGGCAAAGCGCGCCCACACCAGCAACTGCACGCTGTAGAAGGCGGTCAGGTACTTGGCGGTGGTGTCGACCGACGAGAA
>DBMG01000177.1:7853-7985 GCA_002304785.1 Candidatus Accumulibacter sp. UBA704
TCGCCGCCGAGGATGACGCCGCGCAGGGGCGACACGTCGCCGAAATCGCGGCCCCAGGCCAGGGTGATGTGTCCGGTGTCGGGCAGCAGGTTGTTGGTCGGATCGAAATCGACCCAGAAACCGCCGTCGGCG
>DBMG01000177.1:8066-8827 GCA_002304785.1 Candidatus Accumulibacter sp. UBA704
AGCATCAGGTGGGCGAAGTCCTGGCAGACGCCGCGCTTTTCTTCCAGGATCTTGAGCACCGGGGTGGCGACCGAAGTGGCCTTCGGATCGAACTTGAATTCGCCGAAGATGCGCGCCATCAGCGCTTGGACTCCCTCCAGCAAAGGACGTCCGGGGGGGAAGCAGGGGGCTGCGTAGGCGGCGAATTCCCGTTTGACGCGCACGTAAGGCGATTCGAAGAGATAAACGTTGGCTTCCAGGTGGATCGGCAAGGCGCCGTAGGCCAGCGCGTCGCGCACGCGCTCCCACGCCGGCGACGCGTCGAACGGTGTCGCGGGGAGGTGCGGGCGGACTTCGATGCGGCTTTCGGCACGCACCCGCAGGCTACCGTGCGGCGATTCGATGGCGAACTGGAGTACCGGATTGCCGAAGCTGTCACGCCGCGATTCTTCCATGCCCGGTTTGGGGTCGATGTCGATCGCGTGTTCGAGGCAGGTCTGCCACGCGCACTCGCGCGGGGTCAGGTGCAGATGCTGGCGCGAGATCGAGACCGGACTCTCGTAGTCGTAGGTCGTCTCGTGGATGATGTGGTAGCGGGCGGGAATGGCGTCCATGGGATGTCCTCACGCCGCCAATGTCTGCCGGCCGACGTCGCCGACGTGGGTGAAATAGCGCATGGCCAGGCGATCGGACAGGTTGGCCGCGTCTTGCGCGATGTCTTTCAGCAGATCGGCGAGTTCCTGGCAACTGCCGCAATCCCGGCAGGAATTGATGTCGCGGCT
>DBMG01000177.1:8904-12069 GCA_002304785.1 Candidatus Accumulibacter sp. UBA704
ATCACGGCGTGGGGATTGGCGTCGTCGAGCACGATCAGGTCGATGGCCGGCAGCAGTTCCGGCTGGGCCATGTAGCGCGAGCGATAGGTGATGATGCTGTCGGCCAGTTCGAGCAGCCACTCGACGCAGCCGGGGGCGCGCCTCGACTTGAGGCGCAGGAACTGCCCGATGGCGTCGGCCAGGAAGATCAGGCGTTCGAGCCGGCGGCCGATGATCAGGAAGCGCCAGCCGTCGTCGCGGGTCATGTCGTCCATGGCGAAGCCGGCCAGCGCCGACCCGGCGAGCAGCATCTGGTCGAGGAAGGCCAGCGCCTCGCTGAGCGACGGCTTCGCCTTGGCGTAGGCCTGCAACTGGTGTTGCAGCCGGTTGAGCGCGTGCCAGTTGTCGAGCGAGAAGCGCTCGCGCACCTGGGCGCCGACCCACAGCAGGCGCCGGATGCTGCCGGCCAGTCCGTCATCCCATTCGGCGCTGCACAGGGCTGTGAGCAACTGCGTTTCGATCTCGCGCCGCGAAGGTGTCTTGCCTTTGGCTTCCGGCAGCAGTTTCAGCGCCACACCCGTTTCGTAGGCGGAAACCAGTGCCGCCGTATCGTCGTCGGTGCCGGCGTCGACCAGGCGCGACAGGCCCACGCGCAGCAGGCGGGCAGTGTCCTCGCAGCGCTCGGCGTAACGTCCGAACCAGAAGAGATTCTCGACGACGCGCGACGACAGGTTGCTGCCGCTGCGCACCAGGTCCGCCTTGCCGATCAGCGGCTTGATCAGGCTGAACGTGCTGGCCGGTTCGTCGCCGAGGACCCAGGTGTCCTTGCTCGAGCCGCCGCGCTGCATGGAGATGAAGCGCGTGTTGGTCGCCGACGTGACGCGCGTGAGGCCGCCGGGCATCACCCGGTAGCCCTGCGGCGTGGCGGCCACGTACACGCGCAATGCCACGCCGCGTGGCAGCAGGCGGCGTTCGTGCGGCGCGCTCCAGGAGGGCGCCTGCGAGAAACGCACCAGTTCCTGCGCGACGTAGGCATGCGGCCGGGCGCGCATGCGCTCGATCATTTCCTCGCGTTGCGGCCCTTTCAGCTCGCTGCCGAAGACCGGGTCGAGGTGCTGCGACGGGAACGCCCCCTTGATGACCAGCCGGTCCAGGTGCTTGAGCACGAAATCCATGGCCGCCTGTTCGCCGCACCACCACGTTCCGACCGAGGGCATGCGCAACGGCTCGCCGAGCAGTTTCACGCACGCGCCGGGCAGGAATCCGGGCAGCGCGGCCGATTCGAGCAGGCCGCTGCCCAGGGCGTTGGCCACCAGCACCTTGCCGGCGCGTACCGCCTGCAGCAGGCCGGGGATGCCCAGTGCCGAATCGCCGCGCAATTCGAGCGGGTCGCAGAAATCATCGTCGAGGCGACGCAGGATGGCATGCACGCGGCGCAGCCCGGTCAGGGTCTTCAGATAGACGCAGTCGCCGCGCACCGTCAGATCCTGGCCTTCGACCAGCGGATAGCCGAGATAGCGGGCCAGGTAGGCGTGCTCGAAGTAGGTCTCGTTGTACGGGCCGGGCGTGAGCAGGACGACCAGCGGGGTAGTCCCGTTGCCTCCCTTGGGAGCCCATTGCGCCAGACTGTCCTGCAGCGCGCCGAAGAACGACGCCAGGTGCTGTACGCTGAGTTCGCGGAATTTTTCGGGAAACAGACGCGACACGATGACCCGGTTCTCCAGCGCATAACCGGCACCGGAGGGCGCCTGCGTGCGGTCGGCGATAACCCACCAGCGGCCGTCCGGCGAGCGGGCGAGGTCGGCGGCGTAAAGGTGCAGCCAGGTGTCGCCGGGCGGGCGTACACCCTGGCATGGCCAGAGAAAGCCGTTGTGTCCGAACACCAGCGCCGGCGGCAGGTTGCCGTCCTTGAGCAGGTTCTGCGGGCCGTACAGATCGCCGAGCAGCGCGTTGAGCAGTCGGGCGCGTTGGGTGACGGCGAGCGAAATCTCGTCCCATTCCGCCTGCGCGAGGATCATCGGCAGCGGGTCGAGTTCCCACGGCCGGTCGGCGCCCTTCGGATCGGCATAGACGTTGTAGGTGACCCCGTTCTCCAGGATCCGCCGCCGCACGTAGTCGAGCTGGTGCCGCATCTGCGCCGGGGTGGCGCTGTCCAGATGGTCGAAGAACGAACGCCAGGACGGACGCAATTGCCCGTTTTCGGCGAGCATCTCGTCGAAGCGGTCGGTCTTGCGCGGGTAGTTCGCGAGCAGGGAGCGCGGCATGGGAGCTGGTTATTGGTCAAAGACGTATTTCACCACGGCGAACCCGTCGGGAACGATGAAAGACAACTCGCTCTCGGTTTCCGCCGTGCCTGCCGTGGTTAAAGCTTGTTCTTCAAGTTCGCCGCAAGTCTAGCGTGAACGGGAAGCTCCCGTTACGTGGTTCTGGCTCGACCTCGATGCGCCCTGGCGTGTGGCCGAGTTCGGTGAAGCGCGCGAGGCGGCGGCCTTCGGCTTCGTAGGCGTTGATCGGATAGGTCTCGAAATTGCGCCCGCCGGGGTGTGCGACGTGATATTGGCAACCGCCGAGAGAGCGCTGCATCCAGGTGTCGACGAGATCGAACACCAGTGGGGCATGCACGCCGATGGTCGGGTGCAGGCAGGACGGTGGCTGCCAGGCACGGTAACGCACGCCGGCGACGAACTCGCCGACCTTGCCGGTGTTGTGCAAGGGAATGGCGCGGCCGTTACAGGCCAGGATGTAGCGGTCACCAGCCATGCCGGTGGCCTTGACCTGCAGGCGTTCGACCGACGAGTCCACGTAGCGCACGGTGCCGCCGACGGCGCCCTCTTCGCCCATCACGTGCCAGGGTTCCAGCGCGTGGCGCAGTTCGACCTCGATGCCCTGGGTATTGAAACGCCCGTGCAGCGGGAAGCGGAATTCAAAATGCGGCGCGAACCACGCGGTGTCAAAGGCGTAGCCGGATGCGTTGAGTTCGGCGACGACGTCGTCGAAATCCTGCTGAACGAAATGCGGGAGCATGAAGCGGTCGTGCAGTTCGGTGCTCCAGCGTACCAGTCGCGTGGGGGCGTAGGGCTCGTCCCAGAAGCGGGCGATCAGGGCACGCAGGAGCAGTTGCTGGGCCAGCGACATGCGTGCGTGCGGTGGCATCTCGAAGGCGCGCATTTCCAGCAGACCGAGACG
>DBMG01000177.1:12122-22729 GCA_002304785.1 Candidatus Accumulibacter sp. UBA704
GGAACGTCGGCGCCGACCTCGGGCAGCTGCCTGAAGGCAATCTCCAGTTCGTACACCGAGTCGTTGCGCGCCTCGTCGACGCGCGGCGCCTGGCTCGTCGGGCCGATGAACAGGCCGGAGAACAGATAGGACAGCGACGGGTGGTTGTGCCAGTAGCTGATCAGGCTGCGCAGCAGGTCGGGCCGGCGCAGGAAGGGCGAGTCGAGCGGAGTGGCCGCGCCGAGCACGAAATGGTTGCCGCCGCCGGTGCCGGTATGGCGGCCGTCGAGCATGAACTTTTCGGTCGTGAGGCGCGACAGGCGCGCCGCTTCGTAGAGGTGCGTGGTGCGTTCGACGAGCTCGTCCCAGTCGGCGCACGGCTGGATGTTGACCTCGATGACGCCGGGATCGGGGGTGACGCTGAACTTGACGAGGCGCGGATCGCGCGGCGGCTCGTAACCTTCGAGGATGACCGGCGTGCCGAGCTCCTCGGCCGTGGCCTCGACGGCGGCGGCGAGTTCGATGTAGTCTTCCAGCGCGCCAGTCGGCGGCATGAAAATGTACAGGATGCCGTCGCGCGCCTGCGCCGACATGGCCGTGCGCGTGACCCAGCCGGCGGACTCCTTGCTCTGCGGCCAGCGCTCGAAGGACGAGCCGGCGAAAAGTGGGGGCTCACCCTCGGCGGACGCCGGTACGTCGGATTGCCGGCGGATTTCGGAGTAGGCCCGAAGCGGGGAGAAGGCTTGTGTCGGGTCGGGCGGATTGATGTAGGGGTAGTCGGCCTTGGCCACCCAGGGCTGCGAATCGAGTGGCAGGCGGTAGCCGACCGGCGAATCGCCGGGAATCAGGTAGCAGCGCTCGCTGCGCAGGAACCACGGCCCGCTCTGCCAGCGCCCGTTGGTGGTGCTGCGCGTGACCGGCAGCACGTGCCCGACGACGGCATCCAGCCCCTGCGTGAATAGGCGCGCCAGACGGTCGCGTTCGAGCGGGTCGTCGAGGCGCGAGTCGAAGGGGTCGACGTTGACCGGCAGCCGCCGTTCGCGCCACAGGTAGTAGAAGGCGTCCTCGAAGGCCGGAAAAACGTGTTGCAGGTCGAGATCGAGTCGTTCGGCGACACTCCGCAGGAAGCGTCCGGCCAGCGCCTCATCGGCGCCGTAGGGTTGGGTCTCGTCGGCGATGAGCGCCGGGTTGCTCCACAGTGGTTCGCCGTCTTTGCGCCAGAAGCAGTTGAGCGACCAGCGCGGCAGCTGCTCGCCCGGATACCACTTGCCCTGCCCGAAGTGGGCGAGGCCTTGCGGTGCGTATTTCTCGCGCAGGCGGCGGAACAGGTCGGCGGCACGAATGCGCTTGGTCGGCCCGAGTGCGTCGGTGTTCCATTCGGCGCCGTCCGGGTCGTCAATCGAGATGAAGGTCGGTTCACCGCCCATGGTCAGGCGCACGTCGCCGGCATCGAGCTTGGCATCGATGCGGTGGCCGAGCGACTCGATGTCGGCCCATTGTTCCTCGGTGTAGGGCTTGGTGACGCGCGGCGCTTCCCACACGCGCTCGATCTTCATGGTGTGCGTGAATTCACACTTGCTCTCGTCGGTGAAGCCGGTGATCGGTGCGGCCGAGGAGGGTTCCGGCGAGCAGGCAATCGGGATGTGGCCTTCGCCGGCGAACAGGCCGGAGGTCGGATCGAGTCCGACCCATCCGGCTCCGGGCAGATAGACCTCGGTCCAGGCGTGCAGGTCGGTGAAATCGACCTCGGTGCCGGAGGGGCCGTCGAGCGATTTGACATCGGGCACCAACTGGATCAGGTAACCGGACACGAAGCGCGCGGCCAGGCCGAGATGGCGCAGCACCTGCACCAGCAGCCAGGCCGAGTCGCGGCACGAGCCCTTGGCCTTGATCAGCGTTTCCGAAGGCGTCTGCACGCCGGGTTCCAGGCGGATGACGTAGCCGATGGCGCGTTGCACGCGCTGGTTGAGGGCGACGAGAAAATCGACGGTGGGCGTCGGGTCGCGGGCAATGCCGTCCACGAAAGCCTTGAACATTGGCGTGGCCGGCAGCTTTTCCAGGAAGGGCAGCAGTTCATGGCGCAGGCCCGGCTCATAGGCGAAGGGGAACTTGTCGGCCCCCGGTTCGAGGAAGAAGTCGAACGGGTTGATGACCGACAGTTCGGCGACGAGATCGACCTCGACCTTGAATTCGCGTGTCTTTTCCGGAAAGACCAGGCGGGCGAGGTAGTTCGACTGCGGATCCTGCTGCCAGTTGATGAAGTGCTTGTCCGGCGTGACCTTCAGCGAGTAGCTGAGGATCGGCGTGCGCGAGTGCGGCGCCGGGCGCAGCCGGACGATTTGGGGCGAGAGGCTGACCGGCCGGTCGTAGCGATAGTGCGTGACGTGGTTGAGGGCAACATGGATCGACACGGCTGACTCCGGTTCTTAGGGGACGGAGTCAGCCTAGCAAAAGGCGCGCCATTCCGCGCGTACGGCTGTAACGCCCGATCAGGTGGCGGTCGGCCAATGCTGGCACAGAACCTGTGCGTCAGCCCCTTTGCATGCACCAAAGACGCCCGGGGGCGTGGCGCGCGCGGGTGCGCTGTTCAACGGTCCTTGGCCTGCACCCAGAGGACGTCGCCGTGCCCACCCGTCTGGTTGAGCGTGCGGCCGAGAATGAACAGCAGGTCGGAAAGGCGGTTGAGGTACTTGCGCGCGAACTCGGAGACAGGTTCGCTGTTGCCCAGATGCACGACGCGGCGCTCAACGCGGCGGCAGACCGAGCGAGCGAGATGGGCCAGCGACGCGGCGCGCGTTCCGCCCGGCAGGATGAAATTCCGCAGCGGGGCGAGGTCGGCGTTGAACTGCGTGGCCAGTTCCTCAAGGCGGAGAACGTGGTCCTCGCTGATGATGGCCGAGCCCGGAATGCAGATTTCGCCGCCGAGATCGAACAGATCGTTCTGGATGCGCAACAGCGCCGGGCGAACCGTTGCCGGCAATTCTTCGGCGAGCAGGACGCCCACTGTCGAGTTGAGTTCGTCGATTTCGCCGATGCAGTCGATGCGCAGGCAATCCTTGGCGACGCGGCTGCCGTCGCCGAGACCGGTGGTGCCGGCATCGCCGGTGCGGGTGACGATTTTGCTGAGACGATTGCCCATGGCTGGTTCCCTGAAGAGAATGGAGAAGTTCGATGGATGTCGATTATAGCGAAAGGTTCCTTGCCGCCATCCGCCGGTTTGCCGCAGAATCTTCAGTGCCCGCCGATGGCGAGGCATGGTTCATTGGGGAAAACATGTCATTTGATAAAGCGCTTCTCTCGACGTTGTCCGAGACCGAAAACAAGGCCGTGCGACGCCTGTTCGAGAAAGGGGTCACCATTCCGCCGCAACCTCGGGTGTTGCAGGATCTATACAAGAAACTGATGAACGGCGAGGCTGATGTACGGGTCTATGCCAAGCTGCTGACGAAGGATCCCGGCCTGGTGGCGATGCTGTTCAAGGTGGCGCAAAACGCTTCCTTTCGCCGATACCAGCCCTTTGAATCGGTCGAACATGTCCTGCAGGCGATCGGGCTGCAGCAGACGGCCAATCTGGTGCGCGCCATCGCCTTGTCGTCGGTCCTGCCGGCCAAGCACAACCGCAAGGCGTTCGAGGCCTTCTGGGCGCGCTCGCAGGCCATATCGGAACTGGCCATGCTGGTCGCCGAGGAGCGTGTGGCGGTGTGCAACATCTTTCCCGACCAAGCCTGCCTGGCCGGGATATTCCACGACTGCGGCGTGCCCGTGCTGATGCAGCGCTTCACCACCTACTGCAAGGACATGCGCCTGGAAGAACCGGGGCGGTGGGCCGACCTCGCCGAGGAGGACCGACGTTTCAACGCCGATCACTGCGTTATCGGCTACCTGGTCGGCAAGCACTGGAAACTTCCAGAGTTCATCTGCGACGCCATTCGCTATCACCATGACCTCAGGAGCATGGGCAACCACGCTGCGCGTACCATGGCGGCCATCCTGCAATTGGCGATCCAGATCTACCACGAGGACCGGCATCTGCCGAATCCGGAGTGGCAATCCGTGCGCCCGGACGTGCTCGATGAACTGGGGCTGGGCGACGACACGCTGCCCGAGCTGATCGACGTGGTCCTCGAGCAATATCACGGCGCATCTCAGCATTGATCCGGTCGCCGGGCGGCGATTCTCCCCGGACGAACGGCGAGGCAGGCGAAGTGGCGGCGGGGGCGGGCATGCTATCCTGCCGCCTTGTCCGACCTACCAGACGCCTACTCTACTCGCATGGCCATAAGAATCGATGCTTGTGTTGCCCAGCACCAGGGGGACCGCAAGGAACAGCAGGATCGCGTCGCGCTTCTTCCGCACCCCAAGGGCGGCGGGGTGGCGCTGGCCGTGGTGGCCGATGGCATGGGCGGGCACACAGGGGGCGTGCTGGCCGCCCAGCAGGTGATCCATACGGCAGGAACCAATCTCGGGCAGTTCTCGGCGCGCAGCGAGTTGCCCCGCGAACTCCTCGAGTCGAGCATCTGCGAAGCGCATCTGCTGATCAAGGCCTCGCGTTTCATCAACGAGAAGGATCCGCACAGCACGGCGGTCATGATGCTGCTGCAACCCGGCAAGGCCAGCTGGGCGCATTGCGGGGATAGCCGCCTGTATCGCTTTCGCGGTGGCCGCCTGATGTTTCGCACCACCGATCATTCCTACGTCGAGGATCTGGTGTCCAAGGGGCGGATCAGTCCGGAACAGGCGCTGGTGCATCCCAACCGCAATATCCTGCTGACCTCGCTTGGCGGGAACGAGTCTCCACGCATTGACCACGGGGAGACCGACGATCTGCAAGCCGGTGATGCTTTTGTGCTTTGCTCGGACGGCCTGTGGGGCTATTTCAGCGATGCCGAACTGGGCAGTCTGGTGGCCGCCTATTCGGCGCGCGAGGGCTCGGAGCAACTGATCACCAGAGCCCGGACCCGCGCGGGCGGGGAGGGCGACAACATCTCGCTGGTCATCGTCAAGCTGGTCGAAGTGCCGGAAAAACCGGAAAAACCGAAAAAACCGATCAGCTGATCAAGCCCTCGCCATCGGGCTACTTCCGGCCCAAGCCACCCAGCAGTGCGGCAACAACCCGGCGCGGCTTGTGCGGGTGTTCCAGGTGCGACATCGCGCGGGCCTTCTCGACGTCGGCCGGGGCGGCAATCGGGTGCGGCTCGGCGCTCTCGTAGGGCTTGCTGAAATCGAAACCGTCCGCGGCGATATGACCGGGGCGGCTGCGTCCGCCTGAGCGCTCCCGCTGGGGCCGCGCAGATGGCGCTACGGCGGGAGAAGGGGCGGGTGCGCGGCGGTGATGCTTCTTTTTGCCACTCGGCGGGTATTCGTAATCGTATTCCGGTTCGAAGCCCGGCACGATGACCTGCTCGATCTGCATCTTGATCAATTTCTCGATGTCGACCAGGTATTGCACCTCGTCGGCGGAAACGAGCGAAACCGCCGTTCCCAGCTTGCCGGCCCGCCCGGTGCGGCCAATGCGGTGCACGTAGTCTTCCGGAGTGTGCGGGATTTCGAAATTGATCACGTGCGGCAGCTCGTCGATGTCGAGGCCGCGTGCCGCGACGTCGGTGGCGACCAGTACCAGCGTGGTGCCGTCCTTGAAGGCTTCGAGCGCCTTCAGGCGGTCGAGCTGGCTCTTGTCGCCGTGGATCGAGTCGGCGGCGATGCCGGCGCGCTGCAGTTCGCGGGCCAGCCGGTTGGTTTCGATCTTGGTGCGGGTGAACACCAGCACCTGGTTGAATTCGGAGGATTTCAGCAGCTTCACCAGCAGCGCGCGCTTGGCTTCTGCGGCAACGGGATGGACGCGGTGCGTGATGGTTTCGGACACCGTGTTGCGCCGAGCCACTTCGACCAGCACCGGTGCTTGCAGCATTTTGTCGGCGAGCTTCTTGATTTCTTCCGAGAAGGTGGCCGAGAAGAGCAGGCTTTGCCGCTGCACGGGCAGCAGGTTGATGATGCGCGTGACATCCGGAATGAAGCCCATGTCCAGCATGCGGTCGGCCTCGTCGAGCACCAGTGCCTGCACCTGCCCGAAATTCAGGCATTTTTGTTCGACCAGATCGAGCAGGCGGCCCGGGGTGGCCACCAGCACTTCGACGCCGAGGCGGATTTCCTCGATCTGCGGCTTGATGTCGACGCCGCCGTAGGCACACAGGGAGCGGATCGGAACGTATTTGCTGTAGCCCTTGACCGATTCGTAAACCTGGATGGCCAGTTCGCGCGTCGGCGCCAGCATCAGCACGCGTACCGGGTGGCGCGCCGGTGAGGGGCTGGAACTGGCGAAGGGAAGGATGCGCTGCAGCAGCGGCAAGGTGAAGGCGGCGGTTTTGCCGGTTCCCGTCTGGGCGCCGCCCATCAAATCCTTGCCGGAGAGAACGATCGGGATGGCTTGCGCCTGGATCGGTGTCGGGGTGGTGTAACCCTGGTCGGAAACGGCTTGCAACAGCTCGGGCGCGAGGCCGAGTTCATCAAAACGCATCGAAAACGCCTGTAAATAAATTATGAATCAAAGACATAGGGGGTCAGATTATACACGCTTTGAAGGGGGCTGGGCGAAACGTGACGGGCTTGCGGGTGTGTTGGAATATCAGACGTTTCACGTCCCTTTGAGGCGTCCGAGCGCCTGTTCGGCAGCTTCGTCGAAGAGCGAGGTGTTCGACACGACGCGAGCCGTTCCAGTCTGCAGCTGGTGTTCGAGCAATTGCGGCGCCAGCGCCACGGCATAACCCCACTCCGGGTTGTGCAGGAGAATCGTTCGCGATTTTTCTCCCTGCCAGCAGTACCGGCCGCACAGGCTGGTGCCATCGGGCATGGCGAACTTGAGCCAGTCTCCTGGGGCGGTCGCCGATTTTCCGGAGCGCCAGGGCGAAGCCTGGTGCTCCGGTTGTCCCAGATACTGCACGATATTTCCCTGCGCCTCAAGGATGCGAACCCGCTGGGGAAGCGCCGTTGCCTTCGGCTGGGCGGGCCGCGCTTGCGGCGGCGGGCTGCCCGACGGTCGGCCACGCAGCGCGCCGGTTTGCAGGGCGAAACACGCGTCCAGGAACGGCTTTCTTGCTTCCTGTGGTACGCCGATCTTGTCCAGCCCGGCGGCGATTTTCTTGATTAGCGCGGGAATGATCGCCGTCAGTTTCTGGCGTTCTTCCGGCGTCTGTTTGGGCTGGATGCTCCACAACAGGTATTCGATGGTGGCTTCGCCTTCCTTCCAGCCCGTACCGCCGGTGCCTTCCTCGAGGCATGCGTCCTGCATGAGTCGCACCCAGTGCGCCGAGAGGAAATCCACGATGGCGGGTTCGCTGGTCCTGGCGAGAGTCTTCTGCAGCCAGTCCTGGGCGCAGGCCAGCGCATTCTCGCGGCTTTCGTGTGCCACCACTTGCCGGACGAACGGCTGCGCCCCGGCTTGAACGGCTTCGTCACGCCTGGTGATCAGGCCGTCCAGCTCGGCGAGATGCGGCGTCAGGTCGCCGTCCTTGCTCTCCAGCGCCGTTCGGGCGGCATCGGCCACCTTGGCAAGACCCAGGCACAACGGGTCGTCGCGGGTAATGTTTTGCGGCAGGCCGACGGAGGCCCGGGCCATGCGGTTGATCAATTGGCGAGCCGGGTGCCGGTTGTCGGCAAAAAACGCCGGGTCGAGGATGGCTCGCTTGAGCAGCGGAATCTGCAGGCGGCCGAGGAGTGTCTTGACGACGTCGGGGAGGTCGGGCGATGCGAAAACGGCCTCGAAAATGAGCGAGAGCGTATCCAGGATGATCGCCGTCGGCTTGCCCGCGGGCAGATCGAGGTCCTGCGAGCGCAGCAGGCGAGGGGATGCGGAGACGCTGTCGTCGCCCGTGTGCGGTTGCAGCATCGCCGAAGCCTGTTGCCGCTCGATGGCGCCCAAGCGTTCGAAGAGGTGGCCAAGCATGACCATGGCCGAGGCGTCGATGGCGAAGTTGCTGCCCGCGCCGCTGCCGCCGAACCCGCCGGAGAACGGGATGTCGCTTCCGAGTTGTTGTTGCATCGTCTGCTGCAGTGCCGCCAGGGCGTTGCCTGAACCGGTTCCCATGGCGCTTCCCGTTGCGTTGCCCTGGCCGGGCCCGGACGGCGCGCGAGCGCTTCCGGCCTGCCGGATCAACTGTACCGGTGCGGGCTCGACACCATGGCGCTCGAGCAACCCATTTATCTCCAGATAGATTTCGGGAAGCTTGAGCTTGAGCATTTCTTCGATGCGCTCCAGCCGTTCGAACTGCTGTTCGAGAGTGCCGCCGCTTTCCAGGCAGAGGGTCCACAGTCCGCGCCGGATCGTTTCCAGGCCTACCGGGTTGTCATCCGGCGTCATGCGCGGCCGCTGCAGCAGGGTCATGTAGCGCAGTTGCGCGCGCCAGTGATCGATGTGCTCGTCGTCCTTGAGGTGGCTGGCGATGTCGCCGATGCGAATGTCGAGTTCAAGATCGTCGTTGCCGACCAGCGAGATGCGCGACGCCGTCAGGCCTCGGGTCTGCTCGAACCCCTCCTGTTGCTGCGCCGACGCCAGTTCGTCGTGTGCTTCGCCGATTTCGTGGCCCATGGCGTCCAGGACCCGTGCGTCGATGATCCCGCATTGCCTGGCGATGTCGGAGATGCGGCGCACGAGAAGGTCGCGGCATTCGTTCAGGATGAAGAAGGGGTCAGATAAATGTGCCATCAAGCTGCTGGCTCATTGTTTTTCGGCAGGCTTCTTGCCGGCTACCGGGGCGTCTGCCGCAACCCGCCTTTTTGCGCCCGGGGGAGAGACCGGTGGGAGTTGGGGCTCGACCGTTTCCAGCTTGTTCTCGCGCATGTAGGCGTCCATGTCCCGCCAGCCTTCGTAGGTCGACGCCTTGGGTACCCAAGAGTAGATCGCGTAGCAATCCTCGATGGCGCGGCCGGACTGCCGGCACGCGCCGCCCACCGCGCGGCCTTCGGCATCGGCTTTGGCCGCCTTGGCTGCCGGATCTTCGATGCCCATTTGCTGTTGGATGATGTCGCATCCGGGCAGTGCAACGGCCAGTACCGCAGCAATCAGGAGCGTTCGCATCGAGGTCCAAGACGTCTCTGGCACGATCATTTTCGGGAGTGGTGGAAATAAACGGCATTTCTACCATAAATCACGGTTGCACGGGGGGCGCCAAACGATCGGGGGGGCTATTCAAACTCGTTTCAGCGCCTATAATTCGACCCTTGATTTTTCAGTTCGGAGGAAAAGCCATGCTTTTTTCCAGAGTAGTGTTTGTCTCGTGCGCGATGGCGCTTTCCTTCTCGTTGCAGGCTGCCCCCGCTGCGAATACGGGCCCTGTGACCATCGAATTGTCGCATCAGCTCGACGAGGTGCAAGCCGAGCGTCTTGAGCCACTGGTCGAGAATTTCAACAAGCAGAACAAGGACGTTCAGGTGACGCTGGTGCGCCGGGTCGAAGGCGACGCGCCGCGGCAGATCAACCTCGTGACACGCGAGGAATATTCGCGATTCATGGCCAGCAAAGCCGATTTCAAGCCGCTGCATCAGGTCATGCGCGAGGCCAAGGTTTCGTTCGATACCTCCAAGCTCGCGCCCGAATTGCGCGACGGTCTGGTGGATTCCAAGGGGCAGTTGTTCGCCCTTCCGGTGGCCTTTTCGACTCCGGTGCTGTATATCAATAAGGACGCATTCAGGAAGGCCGGTCTCGATCCCGAGTCGCCACCCAAAACGTGGGCCGACACGCAGGATGCGGCGGGCAAGCTGGTTGCCGCGGGAAGCCAGTGCCCGTACACGACGTCCTGGCCGGCGTGGATCCTGATCGACAACATCAGCGCCTGGAACGGTGCCGATGTTAATGATGCCAAGGGCAACCTGGCATTCAACGGATTGTTGCAGATCAAGCACGTGGCCATGATGGCCACTTGGTACAAGAGCAAGTATTTTTCCTATTTCGGTCGTCGCGACGAGGCGGACCGGCGGTTCGCCAACGGCGAATGCGGCATGCTCACCAGTTCGTCAGCGCTGTACGCCAAGCTCACGGAAAGCGGGAAATTCGATGTCGGGGTGTCCTCGTTGCCGTATCACGACGATGTGCGTGGCGCGCCGCAGAATACCCTGGCCGATGGAGCTTCGCTCTGGGTGGCCGGGGGACTGAAACTGGCGGAAACCAAGGGGGTGGCCAAATTCGTCAACTATGTGCTCGGGCCGGAAGTGCAGATCGGTCTGACCCTGGCCGGCGGCTTCCTGCCGATGACCAGCGTGGCTCGCGCCGCCGCCGGCAGCAAATTGATGAAGGCCGATCTTGACGGCTTGCACGTGGCCTACGAGCAACTCAAGGGCAAAACGTCCGTGCCGACGGTTCGCGTCTCCCAGATGGAGTCGGTGCGCCGGATCGTCGAGGAGGAACTGGAATCGGTCTGGGCCAACCGCAAGCCGGCCAAGGAAGCTCTGGATAATGCCGTGCAACGCGGGAATGCCGCGTTGCAGACGCTTATGGCCAAGGCCAGAATGGGCCGGTAGCCGGGGGGCGAGACTCGGGCGACGTGCGATCCCGACCGTTGTGGCGGGGGATTGTTCGCCAGGAAATGCGTCAGAACCCCAAGAGAAACGAGAAAACCCGCTACGGCGGGTTTTTTATT
>DBMG01000067.1 GCA_002304785.1 Candidatus Accumulibacter sp. UBA704
TCAAATTTTGCCTTAGCCATTTAAGTATCCTCAGGATCAGTATTACTTCTTGTTGATAACGGCCTCGGCGACATTCTTCGGCGCCTCGACGTAGTGCTTAAATTCCATCGAATAGGTGGCACGCCCCTGCGAAAGAGAACGAACCGTCGTGGAATACCCGAACATCTCAGCCAGCGGCACTTCCGCCTTGATGGCCTTGATACCGCCCGGCAGATCTTCCATCCCCAAGACAATGCCACGACGTCCCGACAGGTCGCCCATGATGTTGCCCATGTACTCTTCCGGCGTCTCGACTTCGACTGACATCATCGGCTCAAGCAGGGTCGGCGAAGCTTTCTTCATCCCCTCCTTGAAAGCCATCGATGCGGCCATGCGGAAGGCGTTTTCGTTCGAGTCGACGTCGTGGTACGAACCATCGAACAGAGTAAACTTGATGTCCACCACCGGGAACCCAGCCAGAACCCCGCTCTTGATCGAGTCCTGCAAACCTTTGTCAACCGCCGGGATATATTCACGGGGAACCGTTCCACCCTTGATCGCATCGACAAACTCGTAGCCCTTGCCAGCCTCGTTCGGTTCGAGCTTGACCCACACATGACCATACTGGCCTCGGCCGCCCGACTGCTTGACGAACTTGCCTTCCTGCTCGACCGCTTTCTTGATGCACTCGCGATAGGCAACCTGAGGAGCCCCCACATTGGCCTCGACACCAAACTCGCGCTTCATGCGGTCAACAATGATCTCCAGATGCAACTCACCCATGCCCGAAATGATGGTCTGACCGGATTCTTCGTCGCTGCGTACACGGAACGACGGATCTTCCTGCGCCAAGCGCCCCAGCGCGATACCCATTTTTTCCTGGTCGGCCTTGGTTTTCGGCTCCACGGCAATATGAATGACCGGCTCCGGGAATTCCATACGCTCGAGCGTGATAACTGCCGACGGGTCGCAGAGCGTTTCACCGGTCGTCACTTCTTTCAGCCCCACGCAGGCCGCTATATCGCCGGCCAGAACTTCCTTGATTTCTTCGCGATTATTGGCGTGCATCTGCAGCACGCGACCGATACGTTCCTTGCGCCCCTTCACCGGGTTGTAGATAGTATCGCCAGATTTCAGGACGCCGGAATACACGCGGATAAAGGTCAATTGCCCGACGTACGGGTCGGTCATCAGCTTGAAGGCCAACGCCGAGAACTTGGCATCATCGGATGCTTCACGCGTATCCGCGTCGCCATTTTCCTTCTCGCCAGCGACCGGCGGGATGTCGACCGGCGACGGCAACAGATCGATCACGGCATCCAGCATGCGCTGAACACCCTTGTTCTTGAACGCCGTGCCACACAGCATCGGCTGGATCTCACAATTGATCGTGCGGTCGCGCAACCCCTTGATGACCTGCTCTTCCGTCAGGTCACCCGACTCGAGGTACTGATCCATCAGCTCTTCGGACGACTCAGCGGCCATTTCAACCATCTTGCCGCGCCATTCGTCAGCTTCTGCCTGCAACTCCGCGGGGATATCGCGATAGTCGAATTTCATCCCCTGGGTTGCATCATCCCAGTAGATGGCCTTCATCTTGATCAGGTCGACGACACCCTTGAAATAGTCTTCCTTGCCGATCGGAATGACGATTGGCACCGGGTTGGCTTTCAGACGCGTTTGCATCTGGCTGACGACCTTGAAGAAGTCCGCCCCTTGGCGATCCATCTTGTTTACGAAAGCCAGACGCGGAACCCCGTATTTATTGGCCTGACGCCAGACCGTTTCCGACTGGGGTTGCACGCCGCCCACGGCGCAATACACCATGCACGCGCCGTCAAGCACTCGCATCGAGCGTTCAACTTCGATTGTAAAATCGACGTGCCCCGGAGTATCAATGATGTTGATGCGGTGCTCCGGATACTGCGCCCCCATGCCTTTCCAGAAGCAGGTCGTTGCCGCCGAAGTGATGGTGATGCCACGCTCCTGCTCCTGCTCCATCCAGTCCATGGTGGCCGCACCGTCATGAACCTCACCGATTTTGTGGTTAACCCCGGTGTAATAGAGAATGCGCTCGGTCACTGTTGTCTTGCCGGCATCGATATGGGCGCTAATACCGATATTGCGGTAGCGGTCAATAGGAGTTTTGCGTGCCACGTTTAAACCTTCACTAATAAAGAACGTTCACCGGCAGCGCGTTCGCTGCCGGCATTTGAGAATACTAGAAACGGAAATGCGCGAACGCCTTGTTCGCATCCGCCATGCGATGAACCTCATCGCGCTTCTTGACAGCCCCACCACGATTTTCGGCCGCCTCGAGCATTTCTGCCGCCAAGCGCTGATCCATCGACTTCTCGGAGCGCTTACGCGCCGATTCACGCAACCAGCGCATAGCAAGCGCCATACGGCGGCTCGGACGAACCTCAACCGGGACCTGATAGTTCGCACCACCGACACGGCGACTCTTCACTTCCACGAGCGGCTTGACGTTATTCATCGCCAATCCGAACACTTCAATCGGATCCTTGCCATCCTTGGCCGCGATGATGTCAAAAGCGCCATACACGATGCGCTCGGCGACCGACTTCTTGCCGCTCATCATGATCGTATTGACAAATTTCGAAACTTCGATGTTTCCGAACTTGGGATCCGGAAGAATATCGCGCTTGGGCACCTCACGACGACGTGGCATATACAACCTTTCACATTTTCAATTCAGTTGAGGGACCGCGGGAAA
Organism: Candidatus Accumulibacter sp. UBA704; assembly: GCA_002304785.1. Classification (GTDB taxonomy): domain Bacteria; phylum Pseudomonadota; class Gammaproteobacteria; order Burkholderiales; family Rhodocyclaceae; genus Propionivibrio. The sequence goes on from DBMG01000067.1 coordinate 2,717, forward strand.
CCCGCAGCCCCACTCGACCGACCAACGGGACGGCCACTTACTCAAGCAGCAATCAAGCCGCCTTGGGGCGCTTGGTTCCGTATTTCGAACGCCCCTGCTTACGATCCTTGACGCCTTGCGTATCAAGAGAACCACGCACCGTATGGTAACGAACACCGGGAAGATCCTTCACACGACCGCCGCGNNGAAATAACCTCGAAACTGTTCGTCAGACGCACCTTGCAGACTTTGCGCAAAGCCGAGTTCGGCTTTTTCGGCGTCGTCGTATAGACGCGAGTGCAGACACCACGCTTCTGCGGGCAATTTTCCAAAGCAGGTACCTTGCTCTTGGCGCGCACAGCTTCACGAGGCTTACGGACAAGCTGGTTAATGGTTGGCATATTTCTATCCCTAAACTCCTGCAGAATCTGCTGTATTCAAGCAGAAAGTCTGCAATAAACCCAAGACGGCCGGGAGGGCCGCCCTGGCGATTTTGTTATAACAAGCGTGCGCAATGATTAGCGCCCGCCGACAAAGACCGGGGATTCTATGGCTAAACAAGCATCAAGTCAACCAATCGCCCCGTCCTTAGCCTCACCTTCTGAGGCTTCAACTACCAGCGGCAACTCGCTGATTTCCTGCGACGAGGCGAGGTCGACTCCAGCGGCGTTGTCCTTGCGCATCCGGTGATACGCCAGACCAGTACCGGCAGGAATGAGGCGGCCGACGATGACGTTTTCCTTCAGGCCGCGCAACTCGTCACGTTTGCCCATGATCGCTGCTTCGGTCAGAACACGCGTAGTCTCCTGGAAGGAAGCCGCCGAGATAAACGAATCCGTCGACAGCGAAGCCTTGGTAATGCCGAGAAGAACCGGCTCGTACGTTGCGGGAAGCTTGTTTTCCGCCGCCATCCGATCATTCTCGTCAAGCAGGTGAGCTTTCTCGACCTGTTCCCCACGAATGAACTTGGTGTCACCCGGATCAACGACGAGAGCCCGACGCAACATTTGCCGAACAATGACTTCGATGTGCTTGTCATTGATCTTAACGCCCTGCAAGCGGTAAACGTCCTGCACTTCGTCGGTGATATACACGGCAAGCGCCTCGACGCCTTGCAGGCGCAAGATATCGTGCGGGTCCGGAGCGCCATCAACGATCGACTCGCCCTTGTTGACCACCTGTCCGTCATGCACCAGAACATGCTTGTCCTTCGGAATCAGGTATTCGTGGGTCGCGCCTTCGAGATCGGTGATGACCAGTCGCTGTTTGCCTTTCGTATCCTTGCCGAAGGAAATGGTGCCGGTAAACTCGGCTAGCATGCCCGCATCCTTGGGAGTACGCGCTTCGAACAGTTCCGCGACGCGGGGCAAACCTCCTGTAATGTCGCGGGTCTTCGCCGATTCCTGCGGAAGCCGCGCAAGGACGTCGCCCACAGAGATGTCCTGCCCATCGAGAACGTTGATGATGGCGCCGACCTGGAACGTGATCGTTACGGCATGGTCGCTCCCGTGCATGCGCACTTCCTCGCCGTTCGCGTCGAACAACTTGACTTGAGGACGCAAACCCTTGGTCTGTGCTTTTCCACCACGTTTTGGATCGATTACAACGAGGGTCGATAACCCGGTAACTTCGTCGATCTGCTTGGCAACAGTCACGCCTTCTTCGACGTTCTCAAACTTCACCTTGCCTGAGTATTCGGCGATGATCGGACGGGTGTGCGGATCCCACGTCGCCAGCTTGGTTCCTGCCTTGACCTGCTGGCCGTCGCTGACCTGCAGGGTTGATCCGTAGGGAACCTTGTGCTTCTCGCGCTCGCGGCCGTTGTCATCGGTGATCACCACTTCCCCGGAGCGGGTGATGACGATCTTTTCGCCCTTGGCGCTGGTCACATAGCGCATCGAGACGGTGAACCGGACCACACCCGCACTCTTCGTCTCAACATGGCTGGCCACCGCAGCCCGTGACGCCGCGCCACCGACGTGGAAGGTACGCATAGTGAGCTGAGTTCCTGGCTCACCAATTGATTGCGCGGCAATAACTCCAACCGCCTCGCCGACATTGACGGGCGTTCCTCGTCCGAGATCGCGCCCGTAACACTTGGCGCATAGACCATAGCGGGTATCACAGGTCAGCGGGGTGCGAACTTTCACCTCGTCGACACCGAGCTGGTCGACCAAGTCGCAAAGATCTTCGTTGATCAGCGTACCGGCTTCAATCACCGTTTCGTCAGTTTCAGGATTAACCACGTCGTTGATCGTCACGCGACCTAGAATACGCTCACGCAACGGCTCGATGACCTCGCCGCCTTCGATCAGGGCCTTCATCGTTACGCCGTTCGATGTACCGCAATCCTCTTCGATGACGACGAGATCCTGCGTAACGTCAACCAGACGACGCGTCAGATAACCGGAGTTGGCTGTCTTCAACGCGGTATCGGCCAAGCCCTTACGAGCGCCGTGCGTCGAAATGAAGTATTGGAGAACGTTCAACCCCTCGCGGAAGTTGGTGGTAATTGGCGTTTCGATAATCGAGCCGTCCGGTTTGGCCATCAGGCCACGCATGCCGGCCAGCTGGCGAATCTGCGCGGCAGAACCGCGGGCGCCAGAGTCAGCCATCATGTAGATGGAGTTGAACGATTCCTGCTTGACCTTCTTGCCGTGACGATCGATCACCTCTTCGTGGCCTAGCTGCTCCATCATCACCTTGGCCACCTGATCTCCGGTACGCCCCCAGATATCGACGACCTTGTTGTAGCGCTCTCCGTTGGTCACCAGACCATTGGTGTACTGGCCTTCGATCTCCTTGACCTCTTTTTCGGCTGAGGCAATGATTTCGCCCTTCTGCGTCGGAACGAGCATGTCGTCCGAACAAATCGAGATGCCGGCTCGCGTGGCCAATCGGTAGCCGTTCTGCATCAGCTTGTCAGCGAATATAACGGTCTCCTTGAGGCCGCAACGCCGAAAGGCGGCATTGATCAGCTTGGAGATTTCTTTTTTCTTGAGCGGCTTGTCGAGCACGCTGAACGGCAACCCCTTGGGCAGAATCTCGGACAGCAGAGCCCGGCCGGCTGTCGTTTGATAGCGGGTGATTTTCTCTTCCCACCCATCGTCGCCATTCTTTTCGTATTCGCGGATGCGTACCGAAATCCTGGCGTGCAGTTCCAGTTCCCCGGCATGCATGGCGCGACTGACTTCGGCCAGATCGGGGAAAACCATTCCTTCACCCTTGGCGTTGATCCGTTCGCGTGTCGCATAGTACAAGCCGAGAACGATATCCTGCGACGGAACAATGATCGGCTCTCCGTTCGCCGGTGACAGCACGTTGTTCGACGCCAGCATCAAGGTCCGCGCCTCCATCTGCGCTTCCAGCGACAGCGGGACGTGAACAGCCATCTGGTCACCGTCGAAGTCGGCGTTGAAAGCCGCGCAGACAAGGGGATGCAACTGGATGGCCTTGCCTTCGATCAGGGTCGGCTCAAAAGCCTGAATGCCGAGACGGTGGAGAGTCGGCGCCCGGTTGAGCATGATCGGATGCTCACGGATAACTTCTTCGAGAATATCCCAAACCACCGGTTCCTGCATTTCTACCATCTTTTTGGCCTGCTTGATGGTGGTGGCCAAACCCATGATTTCCAGACGATTGAAGATGAACGGCTTGAACAGTTCCAGCGCCATGAGCTTCGGCAGTCCACACTGGTGCAACTTGAGTTGCGGACCAACAACGATGACCGAACGACCCGAGTAATCGACGCGCTTGCCGAGCAGGTTCTGGCGGAAACGACCACCCTTGCCCTTGATCATGTCTGCCAGGGATTTCAGCGGACGCTTGTTAGCACCAGTCATGGCCTTTCCGCGCCGCCCGTTATCCAGCAACGAGTCAACCGCCTCCTGCAACATGCGCTTCTCATTGCGCACGATGATTTCCGGCGCCTTCAGTTCAAGCAGGCGTTTGAGACGGTTGTTCCGGTTGATAACCCGACGGTACAGGTCGTTCAGGTCGGAGGTCGCAAAACGACCGCCGTCCAACGGAACCAGCGGGCGCAGATCCGGCGGGAGGACTGGCAAGACTTCGAGGACCATCCACTCCGGCTTAATACCCGATTTCTGGAAGCCTTCGAGAATTTTCAACCGCTTGGAGAATTTCTTGCTTTTCGTTTCGGACGAGGTCGTTTCAAGTTCCGAGCGCAGCAGGTCGACTTCGCTATTCAGGTCGATTGAACGCAGCAATTCACGAATGCCTTCGGCGCCCATCGCTGCATAGAAATCGTCGCCGTACTCCTCGACCTTGGCCAGATAATCGTCCTCGGTCAGCAGTTGACCGCGGGTCAGCGGCGTCATCCCCGGATCACAGACGACGAAGGCCTCAAAGTACAGAACGCGCTCGATATCGCGCAAGGTCATGTCGAGCACCATGCCGAGCCGGCTCGGCAAGCTCTTGAGGAACCAGATGTGCGCCACCGGGGAAGCCAGCTCGATATGCGCCATGCGTTCGCGACGCACCTTGGAAAGCGTCACTTCAACGCCGCACTTCTCGCAAATCACGCCACGGTGCTTGAGCCGTTTGTACTTCCCGCATAAACACTCGTAGTCCTTGATCGGTCCAAAGATCTTGGCGCAGAACAGGCCATCGCGTTCAGGCTTGAAAGTGCGGTAGTTGATTGTTTCCGGCTTCTTGACTTCGCCATAGGACCACGAGCGGATCTTGTCCGGTGAAGCCAAACCGATGGTAATCGCATCAAACTGTTCTTCTTGCGTTACCTGTTTAAACAAATCAAGCAGTGCTTTCATACTTACACTCCGTTCGGGGAGAACCCAATTTCTTCCAGCCGCGGCCAGTTGCCGCGGCTACTGTCACTTAGCAGCTTCGCTTGCCGTGCGCTCTCAATAACGCTCAAGATCAATGTCAATCGCCAGCGAACGAATTTCCTTGACCAGCACATTGAAGGATTCCGGCATTCCGGCGTCGATCTTGTGGTCGCCCTTGACGATGTTCTCGTAGACCTTGGTGCGCCCATTCACGTCGTCGGATTTCACCGTCAGCATTTCCTGCAAGACGTAAGAAGCGCCATACGCCTCGAGCGCCCACACTTCCATTTCTCCGAAACGCTGCCCACCGAACTGTGCCTTGCCGCCCAGCGGTTGCTGGGTAACCAGCGAGTACGGCCCGGTGGAGCGCGCATGCATTTTGTCATCGACCAGATGGTGCAGCTTAAGTACGTGCATATAACCCACGGTCACCTGACGCTCGAACCGTTCTCCCGTGCGACCATCGAACAAGGTCATCTGGCCGGACTCGGGCATCCCGGCCAGCTTCAGCATTTCCTTGATTTCTTCTTCCTTGGCGCCATCGAACACCGGCGTCGCAAACGGTACACCGGCCTCCAGATTGCCCGCCATTTCGACGATCTCGGCATCGGTCAATTCGTCAAGATCCTCTGGCTTGCCGTTGGTGTTATAGACCTTCTCCAGGAACTCGCGCATCTCCTTGGCGCTGGCCTGGCGGCGCATCATCTCGCCGATACGGAAACCGAGGCCCTTGGCTGCCAGTCCGAGATGCACCTCAAGCACCTGCCCGACGTTCATCCGCGACGGCACGCCCAGCGGATTCAATACGATGTCCACCGGACGACCGTCGGCCATGTACGGCATGTCCTCGACGGGAACGATGCGGGACACAACCCCCTTGTTTCCGTGGCGGCCGGCCATCTTGTCACCCGACTGCAGGCGGCGTTTGACAGCCACATAGACCTTCACCATCTTCTGCACGCCCGGCGGCAGTTCATCGCCTTGGGTCAGTTTCTTGCGCTTCTCTTCAAAGGCGATATCGAAGTCCTTCCGCGTCTGCTCCAGGCCTTCGCGCAGCGATTCGAGCTGTTGTGCCACATCTTCATCGGCCATGCGGATGTCGAACCAGTGATGTGCGTCGATCCCGGCAAGATAGTCCTGAGTGATCTCGGTTCCCTTGGCGAGGCGCTTTGGCCCGCCATTGGCGACCTTGCCGAGAATCAGCCGCTCGACACGGGCAAAGGCGTCGCGTTCGACGATGCGCAGTTGGTCCGCCAGATCGAGCTTGTAGCCACGCAGGTGATCGTCGATGATCGATTGGGCGCGCTTGTCGCGCTCTATCCCCTCACGGGTAAAGACCTGAACATCGATGACCGTGCCAGCGATTCCGGACGGCACACGCAACGAGGTATCCTTGACATCGGAAGCCTTCTCGCCAAAGATTGCTCGGAGCAGTTTTTCCTCGGGGGTAAGTTGCGTTTCACCCTTCGGCGTCACCTTGCCGACAAGCACATCGCCGGCTTCGACTTCTGCCCCGATATAAACGATACCCGACTCGTCAAGCCGTGAAAGCTGCGCTTCGCCTAGGGAAGCGATATCCCGGGTAATTTCTTCAGGTCCGAGCTTGGTATCGCGCGCAACGACGGTCAACTCCTCGATGTGGATCGAGGTGAACCTGTCTTCGGCAACCACGCGCTCGGAAATCAGGATCGAGTCTTCGAAGTTGTATCCGTTCCAGGGCATGAAGGCGATCAGCATGTTCTGGCCGAGAGCCAATTCCCCCTTGTCGGTCGAAGCGCCGTCCGCCACCACGTCGCCTTGAGCGATGATGTCTCCAACGCGGACCAGAGGACGTTGATTGATGTTGGTGTTCTGGTTGGAACGGGTGTATTTCACCAGATTGTAAATATCGACCCCGACTTCCCCCGGCACCGTTTCATCGTCGTTAACGCGGACCACGATCCGCGAGGCGTCTACATAATCCACCTTGCCGCCGCGCAAGGCCTGGACTGCAGTCCCGGAGTCAACCGCCACCGTACGTTCAATCCCTGTTCCCACGACTGGCTTTTCGGGACGCAGACAAGGAACCGCCTGCCGCTGCATGTTCGCACCCATCAAGGCCCGGTTCGCGTCGTCGTGCTCCAGGAAGGGAATCAGCGAAGCTGCGACCGAAACAATTTGCCCCGGTGCAACGTCCATATACTGGACTCGCGACGGTTCGGCGAGAATTGTTTCTCCTTTCTCTCGACAGGTCACCAGGTCATCGACCAGCACTCCATCTTCGCCCAAAGCGGCGTTGGCCTGGGCGATAATGTAGCCACCTTCCTCAATGGCCGAGAGATACTCGATCTCGTCCGTTACCTTGCAATCGATGACCTTGCGGTAGGCCGTCTCCAGGAAACCATATTCATTGGTCCGGGCGAACAACGCCAGGGAATTGATCAGACCGATGTTCGGCCCTTCAGGAGTTTCAATCGGGCAGACACGGCCGTAGTGGGTCGGGTGCACGTCGCGCACTTCAAACCCTGCACGTTCACGAGTCAGACCGCCCGGCCCCAACGCTGAAACACGCCGTTTATGCGTAATTTCCGAGAGCGGATTGGTCTGATCCATAAACTGCGACAGCTGGCTGGATCCAAAGAATTCCTTGACCGCCGCACTGATCGGTTTGGCGTTGATCAGGTCATGGGGCATCAGGTTATCGGACTCGGCCTGCGAGAGACGCTCCTTGACCGCGCGCTCGACGCGGACAAGCCCGGCACGGAACTGGTTCTCCGCCAATTCGCCGACGGAACGGACACGCCGGTTGCCCAAATGGTCAATATCGTCGATGTCGCCGCGTCCGTTGCGCAGATCGACAAGAATCTTGATGACTTCGACGATATCCCGAGGCGAAAGCGTGAGTTGCTCGCGCACCTCGCCAACGACTCCGAGATTCTTCAGTTGCCCGAGAAGCGCAGAGGCATCCTCCCCTGTAAGATTTTCCGCAACGGCGCGGACGCCATAAGTCAGCTCGCTGAGTAGCAGGTCAACAGCTTCCGGCGTTCCGCCAGCGGCTTCGACGATGGCGCTAACGATGGCGTCGCGCTTCGACGGAACCTGCTTGACCATGACCTTGTATTCGACGACGTCCTTGCGCGTGACGCGACGATTGAATTTCATTCGTCCTACGCCAGACAGGTCATAGCGCTCATCGGAGTAGAACAGGCCATTGAAGAGAATTTCGACCGCCTCTTCCGTTGGCGGCTCGCCCGGACGCATCATACGATAGATAGCAACGCGCGCCGCCTGCTTGGAAACCGTCTCGTCGGTCCGCAGCGTCTGCGAAATAAATCCCCCGCGATCCAGATCATTTATATACAGAGTCTGAAGCGTTTCAATCCCGGCATCTACGAGCTTGGCCAGCAGCACTTCTGTGATTTCGTCGTTGGCGTTGGCGAGGATTTCGCCGGTATCCTTATCGACGATGTTCTGGGCAATAACACGGCCAATGAGAAAATCCTCCGGTACGGAAATCTTCCGTATACCGGCGGAGTCCAGTTCCCTGATGTGCTTGGCCGTAATCCGTTTATCTTTGGCCACAATCACTTTGCCGCTGGCGTCGCAAAAATCGAAACGGGCGACTTCACCGCGCAGGCGCTCAGGTACAAGATGGAACTCCACGCCCTTCTTGCCGATTTCGAACGTATCAAAATCAAAGAATTCGCGCAGAATCTGTTCCGGAGTTAGACCAATGGCCTTGAGCAAAGTCGTCACCGGCATCTTGCGACGGCGGTCGACACGGAAAAACAGAATGTCCTTGGGGTCAAACTCGAAATCAAGCCAGGATCCACGATAGGGAATCACCCGAGCCGAAAACAGAAGTTTCCCCGAACTGTGAGTCTTGCCGCGGTCGTGTTCGAAGAAAACTCCTGGCGAACGATGCAGCTGGGAAACTATAACCCGCTCGGTCCCGTTGATGACGAACGACCCGGTCGTCGTCATGAGCGGAATTTCGCCCATATAGACTTCCTGCTCCTTTACCTCCTTGATCGTATCAGGCACCTCGCGGTCCAGAATGACCAGACGCACCTTGGCCCGCAGAGCGGAAGCGAACGTCAGCCCGCGTTGCTGGCACTCCTTGACGTCGAAGGCCGGCTCGGCCAGCGCATAGCTGACAAACTCGAGGCGCGCATTACCGCTGTGGCTGACAATCGGGAAAATCGAGGTAAACGCCGCCTGCAATCCTTGATTCTTTCTTTGCGCCGGCGGAACAGCCGCCTGCAGGAAAGCAGTAAACGATTCAAGCTGTGTCGCCAGCAAAAAGGGAACGTCAAGCACATTGGCGCGCTTGGCGAAACTTTTGCGGATACGTTTTTTCTCGGTATAGGAGTAGGTCATGGTCGCTCCGAGCTCAGAAAGCACAATCCTCTAGCGTACACATCCCGGGTCTTCGCCCCGGGACGGTGCGCAACGGACAAACGGAAGGGCAAATGGCAACAAGTTTCAGCAGGAAAAATCTGCTGCCATTCGTGCTTGCGTTTGTGCGTTACGTCTTCTTCCTGTCAATTACCTGACAATTCCCCAACAACGCTTCCAGCGAAACCAATGCATTTCCGGAAAGCACAAAAGGCTGGCAGCCCGAAAGCTGCCAGCCCGCACGCGAAGGCTGAATTACTTGACTTCGACCTTGGCACCCGCGTCCTCGAGTTGCTTCTTGAGGGCTTCAGCATCAGCCTTGGCAATTGCTTCCTTGACAGCCTTCGGCGCACCGTCCACGAGGTCCTTGGCTTCCTTCAGACCGAGGCCGGTGGCAGCACGAACGACCTTGATCACTTCAACCTTCTTGTCGCCAGCTGCCAGCAGCATGACGGTGAACTCGGTTTGCTCTTCAGCCGGAGCTGCAGCAGCGCCAGCAGCCGGTCCGGCAACAGCCATGGCTGCAGCGGATACGCCGAACTTTTCTTCGAACGCCTTAACCAGGTCGTTCAGGTCCATAACCGTCATGTTGCCAACGGCTTCGAGGATATCTTCTTTGGTGATCGCCATAATATGTAACTCCTAAAATCGGGATTTTGAAATTCAGTCAGATTTGGCCGCCTGTCGCGGCATTTGTCATGCCGCAGCTTCTTCGCGTTGTTTTGCCAGAGCACCCAGCGCAACGGCAAATCCGGAAACAGGCGCCTTCATCACGCCAAGCAGTTTGGCCAACAGTTCCTCACGGCTCGGAATCGCGGCAAGTGCCTGTACGCCAGCCTTGTCCAGCACCTTGCCCGCATAGGATCCTGCCTTCAAAACCATCTTGTCGTGCGTTTTGGCGAAATCACTCAAGACCTTTGCCGCAGCAACCGGATCTTGGGAGATGCCATAAATCAGCGGACCAGTCATCTGCCCGGCCAGCCCCTCAAAGGGACTGCCAGCGACGGCGCGGCGCACCAGAGTGTTTTTCAGCACACGTAGATACACGCCGGATTTGCGAGCCTGAGCACGGAGCTTGGTCAGTTGCGCGACCTCAATTCCGTTGTACTCAGCCACGACGATCGTCTGGGCGGTAGCCACTTGTGCCGACACTTCGGCAACTACGGCTTTCTTTTCATCTAGATTGAGACCCATGGGTCCTTTCTCCATTTAGTCGATCACACGACACATCTGATCAGACGCATCGCACCCACGGCGACCTTACCCAAGAGCATCGGCACTAATGACCAACGGCCGAAAATCCTGTGCGGGCTCACCGTCTGCGCAGGCCGAAAAGCACGCTTAAGCTTCGTGGCTTGTTTCGCCATTCAGCACCTGCGGTCTTTGACGATCTGCCGGACAGTCACGCACGCCCGGCAGCCCAAAGTTCATTCCAGAATCTCCGAACGAGACTCCACTTAAATCCTACAACGAGGCCGAATCGACGCGCACCCCGGGACCCATCGTGCTCGAGACAGCGATTTTCCTGAGATACTGGCCTTTTGAACTGGCCGGTTTGGCTTTGGTCAGCGCATCGATAAGCGCCTTGAGGTTTTGCTCTAACTGCTCGACCTCAAAGGAAGCTCGACCGATCGTGCTGTGCACAATACCGCCCTTGTCCGTTCGGTATTGAACCTGACCGGCCTTGGCATTCTTCACGGCTCCAGCCACATCCATGGTAACGGTGCCCACCTTCGGGTTAGGCATCAGGCCTCTAGGACCAAGAATCTGTCCAAGCTGGCCGACCACTCGCATGGAGTCCGGCGTAGCAATGACGACATCGAAATTCATGTTGCCGGCCTTGATATCGGCCGCCAGATCGTCAAAGCCGACGATGTCGGCGCCCGCGGCCTTGGCGGCTTCGGCCTTCTCGCCCTGGGCGAACACGGCAACCCGAACAGTCTTGCCTGTTCCAGCGGGAAGAACCACGGAGCCGCGCACCAATTGGTCCGATTTGCGCGCATCGATACCCAAACAAACAGCGACGTCGATGGATTCGTTGAACTTGGCGGTGGCGAACTCCTTGGCCATCTTCAGAGCTTCAGCGACCGGATAATTCTTGTTGCGATCAATCTTGCCTTGCACAGCCTTTTGGCGTTTGGTCACAGCGGACATGTCAGAGCCCCTCCACGGTAATACCCATCGAACGGGCGCTTCCAGCAATGGTACGCACGGCGGCATCCATATCGGCGGCCGTCAGATCCGGCATTTTCTGGGTAGCAATCGCCTCGCACTGAGCGCGCGTCAGCTTGCCAACCTTGTCCGTATGCGGCCGCTGGCTGCCTTTCTGAACACCCGCCGCCTTCTTGATCAGAATGGTCGCGGGAGGCGTCTTCATGATGAAGGTGAAGCTCTTGTCCGCGTAGGCAGTAATCACCACCGGGATCGGCAGACCCGGCTCTACGCCTTGTGTCTGGGCGTTGAACGCCTTGCAGAACTCCATGATATTGAGGCCGCGCTGACCGAGCGCCGGACCAATCGGGGGCGAAGGATTAGCCTTGCCCGCCGGCACTTGCAGCTTGATGAAGCCGACAATTTTCTTTGCCACGGTTATACTCCTTTAAACGGGTAGTAGCGCGCCATTTCGTGACGCTCCCCAAAACAACAAATGCGACGTGAAGTCGCTCCATTCAGACGCGCTGCCGAAGGCATGCGCCTCGTTCGAAGTTAGATCAGGCTTTCTCAACCTGCCCAAATTCGAGTTCAACGGGCGTGGCACGACCAAAAATGGTCACCGACACGCGCAATCGATTCTTTTCGTAGTTGACCTGCTCGACCGAACCGTGAAAATCGGTAAACGGCCCTTCCTTGACGCGAACAATTTCCCCCGGCTCGAACAGCACCTTGGGCCTCGGTTTTTCCACGCCGTCCAGCATCTGCTGCATGATTTTCTCGACTTCCTTCTCGGAAATCGGGGTCGGTTTGTTGGCAGTACCGCCAACAAAGCCGGTCACCTTGGGCGTGCTCTTTACGAGATGCCAGGACTCATCGTTCATTTCCATTTCCACCAGCACGTAGCCGGGGAAAAACTTGCGCTCGGAAATGCTCTTCTGACCTTGTTTCAGTTCCACGACCTCTTCGACCGGGACCAGTACACGACCAAAGAGATCTTGCATTCCATGACGCTGAATACGCTCGACGAGCGCACGCTGCACGCTTTTCTCAAAGCCCGAATAGGCGTGTACAACATACCAGCGCTTGCTCATTACTTTCTCCACCCAAGAACCAGTTCGTACAACACCCACTCCAGACTCTTGTCAGTCAACCAGAGAAAGACGGCCATAATGAAAACGAACGCGAACACCAAGCCGGTCGTTTGCAAGGTTTCCTTTTGGGTTGGCCAAACGACTTTCTTTGCTTCGTTGGCCGCTTCTTTTGCGAAATCAAAGAATTGACGGCCCGGCTCGGTTTGCCAGGCCACAGCTGCGGAGAGCCCGAATCCGGCAATCACCGCCAGCACCCGCAAAATCATTGCCTGTTCGGAAAGAAGATAGAAGCCGACAATTCCGGCGACCAGCAATAGCAGCGCCAACGCAAACTTGATTTTATCGGCCATTTCGTCAGCTAAAAATGTAATTATGGCAGGGGCAGAGGGAATCGAACCCCCAACCTTCGGTTTTGGAGACCGACGCTCTGCCAGTTGAGCTATACCCCTGCAGCAGAGACTCCGGGCACCCCACCAGGGATGCCCTCGCCTTGATCCTTTACTCGATAATTTTTGCGACGA
>DBMG01000006.1 GCA_002304785.1 Candidatus Accumulibacter sp. UBA704
GGACATGACCAGCCAACGGCGCAAGTTGATCCCGCCATCGGGCCGAGGATGATGCCGCCGTGGCAACCCCGTGCGAGGTGCCCGAAATGGCTTACTGCAGGATTCCTAGTTGCTTCTTGAGCATCTCGCCCAGCTGCACCATCTGCTGCGTGTTGCTCTGGAAGTGCGCCGAATAGTAGTTTCCGGATTCGCGCACACGGCTGGCGACTGAGGCGAAGTTGCCGAGCGACTTCTGGTAGTCCTTGGCGCAGATGGGGTAATCCAGATATTCGGCGAGGGACGCTGTCGACAGGTAAGCGGAAACGACATCGGCCTTTTCCGGCTCCTGCTGCCAGTTGTCGCACAGCCAGACGTACAGTTCGGGGTGGAAGTTGGTCATCACGCCGCTGTAGCCGTGCGCACCGGCCTGGAGGGAGGGCAGCAGCGTTTGCCCGTTGGCATTGGCAATATGCACGCGGCTGCCTTTGACCAATTCGATGCGGCGACTGATCGTATCCATCCGGCAACAGGTGTCCTTGATGAACGTGAAGCGTCCGCTCTGCGCGCACCAGCTGATGACTTCGTCCGACAGCAATCGCTTGTAGGGCTGCGGGCATTCGTAGATTCCCAGTCCAACCTTGTCAGTCACGGCCGCGGTGATCTTTTTCAGGTTGGCCAGCACTACGTCGTCGCCTTCGTTGGGCATGGCGAATCGGTTGCTGATCAGGATCACGCTGTCCACGCCGGTTTCGGCCATCTTGCCGAGCTGGTCGATTTGCTGCGACAGCCCGCAGGCAGTGTGCCCCGAGGCCACGACGGGCACACGGCCATCGACGGTGTCGAGCACGAAACGCGTGAGCTGAAGCGATTCAGCTTCCGACAAAAAAAACATCTCGCTCGACTGGCAGTTGGCGAAGAGGCCGTTCACGCCCTTGCCGATGTACCAGTCGATCAGCTTCTTGAGAGAATCCCAGTCGATCTCGCGCTGATCGTCGAAAGGCGTCAGCATGACGGGCCAGACGCCCCGGTAGTGGTCGTTCGTGTTCATTACCTATCCAGAAAAAAAGACGGGGTGGGCGGGCCACCCCGGAGGAGGGTCACAGCCGCTTGAAAGCGTCGCCGGCGACGCAAACCTTGATCCCCTGCGTGATGGCCTGCGCCACGAAGGCGCGCAACACGTCCTGCAGTTTGTCTTCGTCGACGTAGGCCACGGTGATGTGGTTGCTCTGGTGGCCGGCCATCAGGTCGTCGCGACCGACACCGTCGAGCGTACAGTTGAGCAGCGGCCATTCGTAGGTGGTCGCCTTGCGCCGGCGCTCGAATTCGGCGGCCGGCAGTTCAACGGCCTTGCCCGTGCCGACGTGCAGATGGACTTGCGTGCCCTCGTAGTGGGCACGCGCCCAGATCAGGGTGCCGGCCTTGCCCTGGCCGTGGATCGACGAGCCGCCCTTGGGGAAGTACATCGCCGGCTGACGGTAGCCGGTGGCGCCGGCGATGCCGCCCTTGAGGTGCTCGAAGGGTACCGAGCCGGAAATCTCGAAGTCCCAGTAGAACGTGCCTTCGTATTCGCTGCCCCAACGAATGTCGTGCAGCGTCGTCTCCGACGGCAGGCCGAGCGAGTCGAGCAGGCGGAAGAGCATCGTCTGCGGGATTCCCGTGCCCATGTCGACTTCGTTGATGCAGGTGATCGGCTTGCTGGCGCGGATGATCTTGCCGTTCTCGTCGGGGATCGGGAAGCGCGCGGTCGAGCCGATCGCGCCCTCGGCGAAATCGGAGGCGGCGCAGGAATGCGCGAGGCCCTGCTGGTACTGCACGCCAACCGAGGTGAGGCCGAAACGCTGGGTGAAGCGGGCCATGGCGATCATCATCGCGCATTGCTCGAGCACCTGATCGCGGGTGAGTTCCTTGGCTGGGTCGCTGCCGAAATCGAACTGCATGCCGCGCTCCTCGTACCACGTGAGGCACTCCTCACGCAGCGACTGCGGCACCTTGGCCATCTCGACGAGCAGCGCCGACTGCGACAGGCTCTCCATCGGCATGCCGATGTCCACCAGCGCCTTCTGCGGGAAGACGCCGTTGATCATGCCCATGCAGAAACTGTCGAACAGGCCCATGATTTCCTTGTTGCGCAGCACGAATTCGCCAACCTGCTGACCGATCGCCCAGGCCGGCGTCTTGCTGGCCGGATGCGTCGCATCGACGGGATGTAGATACGAGGTTTCGTGCTTGATCGTGCCGGTCTTCAGCCAGGAATCCAGTCCCTTGAAGAAGAACTCGTCGTCGAAATCGCTCGACCACAGGCGCGAATAGGACTTGCCGAGGCTGGTCAGCGTGCCGGCCATGCACAGCATGCCAACAAGTCCGGGCCAGGTGCCGTCAAAGTTGGCCAGCAGCAGGACGGGGCCTTTATGCTTGGCCAGGCTCGGTGCGAGATGGTGCGAGTATTGCCAGGCCGTGAGCAGCACGATGACGGGCGACTGCGGGTCGATCGTCGCGAACAGGTCGCTGCCTTCGCGTTGGCTGCTGATGAAACCGTGGCCCTTGTCGCCCTTGAACAGGTGCGCGCGCTTGGCCTGGACGCCGAAGCGGCCGGACAGCGCCTTTTCGAGCTTGTCCTCGAACTTGTTCTGCACCGGCCAGCACGCGACATTGGCGGATTCGCGCAGGTCGGCGTTGGTGACCAGCAGGACTTCTTTGTCGCCGGCTTTGATCAGTGGTTTTGCAGGGGGAAGCGTCAGTTTAAGCATGGCAAAGTCCTCACGGGTGGTTGGCGCGGCTCAGTGCCACGCCTGCATGGCGGAACGGCAGCGTTCCATGTCTTCGTAAAGTTGTAGATAAACGGCGTACTTGGCGTCGTGGAAGGCCTTCGTCTCCGGGCGGGCCTTGAAGCTGCCACCTGGGCGGACGAGTGTGGCCGCGGCGTCGGGGAAGCTCCGGAAGGCACCGCAGGCGACGGAGCCGAGTAGCGCGGCGCCCAGCGTGACGGCATCCTCCTCGCTGACGAGATGAATCTCGCAGCCGGTGGCATCGGCGTTCTCGCGCAGCCAGTACGGGTTCTTGGTGCCGCCGCCGCACATGACGATGCGCTCGATTCTGTGGCCGGCGGCGTTCATGGTCTCGATGATGTGGCGCGTGCCGTAGGCCAGCGCCTGCAGCGTGGCGAGGTACAGCCGGGCCAGCGCGTCCTTGCCCTGTTCGAGCGTCAGCCCGACGACGGCGCCGCGGGCGTGGGGGTTGGCGCGCGGCGAACGGTTGCCGTGGTGGTCGGAGAGCACGTGCAGGTCGCGCGCCGGCCACGGCTCACGCTTTTCCAGGTCGGCGAGCCAGTCGTTGACTACGGCATACACGTTGCGGTCCTCGGCCTTGGCGGTGGCTTCCAGCAGCGGCCACGCGTCGCTCTGGCGCAGCGTCCAGTCGAGCAACGCGCCGGCCGCGCTTTGCCCGCCTTCGCCGAGCCACCAGCCCGGTAGCATCGCGCCGAAATACGGACCCCACACGCCGGGCACCATGACCGGGTCGGGATTGACCACCATGTGGCAGTTCGACGTGCCGCCGATGATGGCCAGGCTGCCCTTGGGTTCCGTGCTGACCAGCGCCAATCCGCCGGCATGGGCGTCGATGATGCCTGTGGCGACGACCACGCCGGGGGGCAGACCCAGTTCAGCAGCGGCCCGGGGACTCAGTTTCCCGGCGGCGGAGCCGAGCGGGAGGACCTGCGGCGGCACCTTGCCGGTGATGTCGGAGAGTCCGACGGCGGAGAGCAAGGTGTCGCTGAAACGGCTTTCGTGTGCCAGGTAATTCCACTTGCAGGTGAGGGTGCACACGCTGGCGATGTCGGCATCGGACAAACGCCATACGAGGTAATCGGCCAGATCGAAGAAGCGCCANNTCCATCTCGATGCTGACTTCGCCGCCGACGTAGGCCAGCGCGGGATCCTTGGTGGCGTTGATGGCCGCCGTCTGCGTTCCGGCGCGGTGATCCATCCACATGATGATGTCGCGTTCGGCCTCGCCGCTTTCGGCGACGGAGACGGGTTGGCCGTTCGGACCGACGGCGACGACCGAACACGTGGCATCGATGCCGATCGAGGCAACACGGCCCGGATCGATTTTCGCGGCGGCGATGGCTTCGCGCACCGCGGCGCCGGTTTGCGTCCAGATATCGGACGATGACTGCTCCACAAAGAGCGGCTTTGGATGAAACTGCTTGATCGGCCGCACGGCAAAGGCCAGTCGCTGGCCGTTTGCATCGAACAAACCGGCGCGCACGCTGGCCGAGCCGATATCGATGCCGAGAAAGACCTGTTCGCTCATGTTTGCCCTCGATTTGTAGTTGCTAATTCGAGTTAGCAATATATCCAATACGCCTGAGCATTTCAAGGGGCGATGGAGTGACACGGTCCCGCGATTCGGGAGCGGGGCAACAAAAAGGCCTCCGGGAACGGAGGCCTGCGATGGCGCGTTAGCCGATGATCGGGTTACGCAGTGATGCCTCGTTGGTTAAAGACCAAGCAGGCTGGCATGAACCTTGACCACGGCCTTGCGTATCGTCTCCTTGCTTTTGATGGCCAGGCACGGGCGGTGCAGTTCCGTCGGCAGGAAAACGAGGTAGGTGCCCGGTGTCGTGTCGATGAAGCTCTCGATGGCCGGGGCCGGGAAGAAAGCCAGATCCTTCTCTTCCAGCTGGTTGTCGGATGGTGCCAGATCGGGCTGGGGCAGCGAGAAACCGTAGCGTTCGCAAGTGCTGACCGGAATCTGGATATCGGCGTACTGGTGATGAGCTTCGGCGCGACTTTCTTCCATCGTGCGCAGTTCGACGTCCTGCACCAGATAGAACATCTTGTCGCCTTCGATTTCGTAGCGCCCCGGTTCCTTCGTCGCGATATCGACATCTTTCAGCGCCTCCAGGGCGCGGACGATGGCAGCGGGCAGGACGTTCTTTTGTTTGGCGACATCGGACAACAGACCAACGATCATGACAGACTCCTATGGCTTGGGGCGGGACCCGCATGGTCGGCGCAAGGCCCGCGTGGGGAAAGGTCGATTATCCCCCAAACCGGTCGCTGTTGTCAGAACGTCCGCGGCGCTTGTTCGGCGAACCAATTGCCGAGAAATGCGGTCATCGCCTGCACCTTGGCCGACAGGTGGCGGCGGGTCGGATAGACGACATGAATCGGGAGACGGCGCTGCTTCCATTCCGGAAGAACCTGAACCAGCCGCCCCGAAGCGATCAGCGGCTGCAGGATGAAACACGGCGCCAGCACGATCCCGCTGCCGTCCGCGGCCATTTCGGCCAGCAGCATGCCGTTGTTGGCGTTGACCGGCCCGCCGATACGCACGCTGACTGGCTGGCCGTTTCCATCCTTTCCGTCCTCGAACTGCCACTGGTTTCCGGTTGCCGAGTAGGTATACGTAAAGCACGCGTGGCGGAGCAAATCCTCCGGATGCCTGGGCTGTCCAGCGCGGGCAAGGTAGTCGGGTGACGCGGCGATGAGCAGCGTGGTTTCGCCGATGTGCCGGGCGACGAGATTCTCGCTGCCGACCTTCCCCACGCGGATGGCGAGGTCGAGTCCCTCCTCGACGAAATCGGCGACGTTGTCGGAAAGCACGATATCCAGGCTAATGTCCGGGTAGGCACGGCAAAAAGCGGCGAACGCGGGCGCCAGGCGCAGGGTGGCGAGCGCGATCGGGGCGGTCAGGCGCAGACGCCCGCGCGGGTGGCGGGCTTCTCCGGCCACGCTGGCTTCGGCTTCTTCCAGATCGGCGAGCAACTGCGTACAGCGCTCGAAGTAGGCGAATCCTTCGTTCGTCGGATTCATGCGCCGCGTCGTGCGGTTAATCAGGCGCACGTTCAGCTGGGCCTCCAGCTGCGCCACCATGCGCGACACGGCGGTAGTGGAGAGTCCGGTCTGTTCTGCCGCCGCGACGAAGCTGCCGGCCTCGATCACCGAGCAGAAAACACGCATCGCCTCGAATTTGTCCATTGATTATCCCGAAAATTGCGATACAGATTCAATTCTAACCATATTTATCCCAAAAAATATGTTGGTTAAAGTTCGTTCCAACGTCAGTCGGCTGATTGACGCAATTGCGAACTCAACCCTTTCAAGGAGAACACAGATGACCACTCTTGCCGCCAACGCCCTGTCGACGACCCGCCGCGTGTCCTATTCGGCTGCCGACTACGGAGCCGCGCTGCTGCGCGTCGCGCTCGGCGCCATGTTCCTGGCGCACGGCCTGCTCAAGGTATTCGTCTTTACCCTGCCGGGAACAGCCGGTTTCTTCGCTTCGGTGGGATTTCCCGGTTTTCTGGCTTACATCGTGGCTCCGGCCGAAGTCCTCGCCGGCGCGGCCTTGCTCGTCGGTTTCCGCACCCGCCTGGTCGCCGCGCTGACGGTGCCGATCCTGATCGGCGCCGCCTCGGTGCATTTCGGCAACGGGTGGGTGTTCAGTGCGCCGAAGGGGGGCTGGGAATACCCGGTTTACCTGATTGTCGCCGCCATCGCGCAGAGCCTGCTGGGCGGCGGCGCCTACGCCATCGACAACTCACGTTCTTCCGCTGAGTGATTGTTGTGCGATTGATTTCTCACGTAACCACAAGGAGACAACCATGAAACTGTATTTTTCCCCTGCGGCGTGCTCGTTCTCGCCGCACATCGCCCTGCGCGAGGCCGGTCTCGACTTTGAACTGATTAAGGTGGACCTGAAAACCCACAAAGTCGTCGCCGACGGCAGTGATTTCTCCAGGATCAACCCCAAGGGTTACGTCCCCGTTCTCGAACTGGACGACGGCAGCGTGCTGACCGAGGGACCGGCGATCGTCCAGTACATTGCCGATCGCAAGCCGGAATCGGGGCTGGCACCCAAGGCCGGGACATTCGAACGCTACCGCCTGCAGGAGTGGCTGGGCTTCATCAACTCCGAGATCCACAAGGGTTTCAGTCCGCTGTTCAATCCGAAGACCCCCGACGAGACCAAGACAACTGCCCGCGCGAATCTCTCTAAGCGCCTGGCGTTCGTGGCCGAGCACCTGGCGAAGAACGACTTCCTGCTCGGCAAGCAGTTCAGCGTCGCCGACGGCTACCTGTTCACCGTCCTCAATTGGGGACAATGGACCGGCATTGACATCGCGCAGTGGCCGGCGCTGGCCGCCTTCGTCGAGCGCGTCGGCAGTCGCCCGAGCGTGCAGGCTGCGCGCGCGGCGGAAGCAGCCGCCTGACGCGAAATCCTGGAGCGGCCTGGCCAGATAGGCCGCTCCGAGGTAAATTCCAATCGAGATTTCCATGACTGCCACACAGCCGGTTCTCTTCCTTTCCCACGGTTCGCCGATGACCGCGCTCGGCGGCGACGAGTTGAATCTCGCTTGGACGCGCCTGGTGGAGCGCCTCACGCGTCCGACGGCGATCCTGATGGTTTCGGCGCACTGGAATACGCGTGTGCCGATCATTTCCGGTAGCGCCCACCCGGAAACGATCCATGATTTCGGAGGATTTCCGGAGGAGCTCTACGCATTGCGCTATCCCGCGCCGGGCGATCCGGCGTTGGCCCACCGTATCAAGCAGCGCCTGTCCGACGCTGGCATCGCAGCCGGAATCGATGCCTCGCGCGGACTGGACCACGGCGCCTGGGTGCCCTTGCGTGCGCTGTTTCCACGCGCCGACGTGCCCGTGCTGCAACTGTCCGTCCAACCCGAGCGTTGCGCGCGCCACCATTACGCGCTGGGCGCGGCACTGGCGCCGCTGGCCGGGGAGAACATCCTGATCATCGGCTCCGGACACTTGACCCATAACCTGATGGACTACCTGCGACCCTCGGGCGAGCGGCCGGCGGCCAGCACCCGTGCGTTCCGCGACTGGGTTCATGCGCGCCTGATGATGAGTTCCGCGGACGCCGACGATGAGCTTTTCGACTGGCCGCAGCGCGCGCCCGATTCCAGCTTCGCGCATCCGACGCCAGAACACTTCCTGCCGCTGTTCGTCGCCCTCGGCGCGGCGGGAAAGAACCGCCGCACCGAATGGCTGGGAGGCGGCTGGGTAGGAGATGCGCTGGCCGCCGACAATTACCTGTTCACGGCGGCGGGGGATTGAGTGAAGCGTTGTTGCCGGCGTTTTCCGGCATTTACGCAGCAGACGGCTAAACGAGAACCACGTCGGAAAGACTTACCTCAATGCGGAAACTCGCACCGTAACAAATGATCTTCTTCAGTCGGCGATTGACCTCGGCCACCAGGAAGGAGTTTTCGAGGGCCACCCCCTGGCGCATGGCGCGGTCCTTGATCTCCTGAAAAGCAATCTTGTTGAGGCGGACGATGCGGCCGACGTAATGATTCAACCTCTTGTTCATCGAGTTCTCCTTTTGCGCGACAGTTACGCCACAAACGTTTCCGCCTATATGCAATAAGGGTGCCAAATAGAATAGCCTCAAGGAATCAGTGGGTTGTCAGTTTCGGCCAAAGCGAAGAAATGGCCGACTTGTCGCCGTTATCGGACGGATAAAACGCCAGCGACAGGCAGGCCATTGATACGCATGACTTTGTTGCTGTCGCCAAACCGCGACGGCTTTCCCGCTTGTGCGCAGGAATAAAAAAGCCGTTCAGGTTACCCCGAACGGCTTTCCCTTGATTTAAGTCAGGATCAGTTCGTTTCCAGCAGTGGCAGCAGGCGCGTCTTCATCTTCTGCATGGCCTTGGCCTCGATCTGACGGATGCGCTCGGCGGAAACACCGAATTCGTCGGCCAGGTCGTGCAGTGTTGCCGGATCCTCGCTCAGCCAGCGCGCTTCGACGATACGGCGGCTGCGTTCATCGAGCCCGGAGAGCGCGGTCTGCAAACCTTCGCTCTGCAGGTGGTCGCGATCGCGGCGCTCCAGCACGCGCGTCGGTTCGCTGCGGCTGTCTTCCAGATAGGCAATGGGAGCGAAGCCTTCTTCATCGTCGCTTCCCGCTTCCAGGGCGATATCGTGCCCGGACAGGCGGGTTTCCATCTCGACGACTTCTTCAGGCTTGACGCTCAGCTGGTGCGCCACGTCGGCCACCTGCGCCGGCGTCAGCGTTTCGCTGCCCGGCTTCATGCTGCGCAGGTTGAAGAACAGCTTGCGCTGCGCCTTGGTCGTGGCCAGCTTGACCATGCGCCAGTTGCGCAGCACGTATTCGTGAATTTCCGCCTTGATCCAGTGGATGGCGAACGACACGAGCCGCACACCCTGCGTCGGATCGAAGCGCTTGACCGCCTTCATCAACCCGATATTGCCTTCCTGGATCAGGTCGGCATGAGGCAAACCATAGCCGAGGTAACCGCGGGCAATGGAAATGACCAACCGCAGATGGGAAAGAACCAGTTGGCGCGCGGCTTCCAGATCTTCTTCTTCCCGGAAGCGCGTAGCCAGGCGAAACTCCTCCTCCTCGGAAAGGATCGGAAAACGTTTCGCTGCAGCGATGTAGGCGTCGATGTTGCCTACCGCAGAAATCATCGGGAAAGCCAGAGCTTGCGTCATTTGGATCTTCACCTCCTTCTAAAAGAGCCAAGTAAATTTTAGCACTCGCGATCTGAGAGTGCTAATTGCCGGGAAAGTTTCTTGTATCAGTTTGTAATCCTGACAATTAAAGTCGAAAACTGGTCATTAAAGTCGCAAACTCGGCAATATAGTCGAAAACTCCCGGCGGCCAAGGCGGCAGTCAGTGGGTGAGCGACCGACTTGATCAGCGATCTCGACTTGTAAATTGAACTGACAAGAAACAAGGAATGATCATGCTGACAAAAGCTGAAAGAAAAGCGAGGATCCTTCGCGCCGCGGACATCTTCCGCCGTCACGGAGTGACACAAGACGAGGTTGGGGCCGTTGTTGGGGCGAGCCAGCCTCAAGTAAGCCGGGTGCTCCAGGGGAATCTCTCGCGCGCGACGAAACTGTCGGAAGATATCAGGCTGCTGCGAACGCGCCCTACAACGACGCGAGTTCTTCCGATGGACAGCCACAACCGATGCACCAATCGTCACATTGCTGCTTTTCCGGATTAGTGCCAGATCCTGGTGCTTCGCTTTCCGTCATGGCAGGCGGTTCGCCAAACATGATCCAGTCATTCGTCCAGTCCGGCGCAGGCGGCTTTATCTTGCTGCGTTGTCGTAGGCGGTAGGCCGAGTTGTCATCCAGATATTTCTGGATGATGGTTGCCACCAATCGATCCAGCCCACAATCCATATGTTGTCTTCTCAACTGATCGAGCAAGGCGACGTACATGTCGATTGGAACGGGAATCTCAACGCACGAACCTTGAATGTCGTTTTTCATTGCAATACTCCTTGCAAAACAGGATGAACGCGGTTCATGGCCGCCGCTTCAAATGCGTTGCGGTATCGAGACTCATCGGGTTAATAGGGCGCAGAATTCCTGCCGCCTCTGCTTTGTCTTGGTAGATTGGCTCCAGCGACAGTCCGGCTCTCTTGCAGGATGGATGGCANNCATGAGCGCGGGGCCGCATTCCATATTCGAGTTGCTCAGTAGATCACGCATGCTGACGTACAACTCTGTCGGGACAGGAACTGAAACACACGAACTCTTGATATTGCTTTTCACGATAATGCTCCTTACGAAACACGATCAGCACCGGTTTAAGGCAGCTGATTCCGAAACTTAGCCATGCGATGTTTCTCGAAGATTGGGTGATTAGTGGCGCCGAGGTGACAGTCTCCGGGCTTGAGAGTTGCGTATCGACAAATCCGTCGGATCGTGGCTTGCACCGAAGATCAATATGCGATTTGTCGACATGATCGAAAAGACTGTTTTGCCGGTCCATTTGGGCTGCCTCTTGTGCTAGCAAG
>DBMG01000121.1:0-23894 GCA_002304785.1 Candidatus Accumulibacter sp. UBA704
CCGCAGCCGGACGGACCGACGACCACGACGAATTCACCATCGTGAATCTCTGCACTGACGCCGTGGATGACTTGATTGGCGGTTTTTCCGCTGCCGTACGATTTGAAGACCTTGTTGAGAGTAATTGAGGCCATGTTGTCCGTTGTTTTATGAATGCGCGAGGCGCCGGGAGCACCCGGCTCCGGGTGGAAATCTATTTTTCGGTATCGACCAGTCCCTTGACGAACCACTTCTGCATCAGGATGACGACCAATGCCGGCGGAAGCATCGCCAGGATCGCCGTGGCCATGACCACATTCCATTCGGTATAGGCTTCGCCGCCCAGCAGGCGCTTGATGCCCATGACCACCGGATACATGTCTTCGTGGGTGGTCATCAGCAGTGGCCAGAGATACTGGTTCCAGCCGTAAATGAACTGAATGACGAAGAGCGCCGCGATGCTGGTGGCCGAGAGCGGGATCAGGACGTCGCGAAAGAAACGCATGGGTCCGGCCCCGTCGATGCGGGCGGCTTCGACGAGTTCATCGGGAACCGTGAGGAAGAATTGCCTGAACAGGAAGGTGGCCGTTGCCGAGGCAATCAGCGGTATGGTCAGCCCGGCGTAGGTATTGAGCATGCCGAGCGAGGCGACGACCTCGTAGGTCGGGCCGATGCGGACTTCGACGGGCAGCATCAGCGTGATGAAGATCAGCCAGAACACCGTGTTGCGGAAGGGAAACCGGAAATAGACGATGGCGAAGGCGGACAACAGGGAGATCGTCGTCTTGCCGATCGGGATGATCAGCGCGGTCACCAGGCTGACCCACATCATGCGGGCGGCACCGGAAAGGTTGGAGCCGGCGCTGGTTTCGCCACCGAAAAGGGCCGTGCGGTAAGTCTCGATCAGGTTGGTGCCTGGGACCAGCGACATCGGGATGGACTGCGTGATCTGTTCCGCGGTCTGGGTCGAGGCTACGAAAGTCAGGTACAGGGGAAAGGCGATGATGATGATCCCGAGGACGAGGATCAGGTGTGAAACAAACGTCAGGACGGGGCGGCGTTCAACCATGTCAGTACTGCACTTTCTTTTCGACGAAGCGGAACTGGATGACGGTCAGGGTGACGACGATGGCCATCAGGATGACGGATTGCGCCGCAGAGCCGCCCATGTCCATGGCCTTGAAGCCATCGTAATAGACCTTGTATACCAGGATGGAGGTGTCCTTTCCCGGACCGCCCTTGGTGGTCGCATCGATAATCCCGAACGTGTCGAAAAAAGAGTAGACGACGTTGATTACCAGCAGGAAAAAAGTGGTCGGCGACAGCAGCGGGAAGACGATCGTCCAGAAACGCCGCCATGGCGATGCGCCATCGATGGCGGCGGCCTCAATGAGCGATTTCGGGATCGACTGCAATCCGGCCAGGAAGAACAGAAAGTTGTAGGAAATCTGCTTCCATACCGCGGCAATGATGATCAGTGTCATGGCGTGGTTGGAATTGAGCAGGTGATTCCAGTTGATGCCGATTGCCTGAAGCCAGAAAGCGATGACCCCCATCGGCGATGCGAACATGAATACCCAGAGCACGCCGGCAACAACGGGCGCGACAGCGTAGGGCCAGATGAGCAGGGTCTTGTAGAAGCGCTCGCCGCGCACGACACGGTTGGCCATTACTGCCAGCAGCAGGGAAATCGACAGGCCGCAGACCGCGACCAGAATCGAAAAGATGGCCGTCGTCCGGAACGAGGCCAGGTAGTCCGGATCGTTGAACAATTGCCGGAAGTTGTCCAGACCAACGAATTCAAGGCTGCCGCCAAAGGGTGCGTCCATCATCACGCTTTGCAATAGCGCTTGGGCGGCTGGCCAGTAGAAGAAAATGAGGGTGATGGCCAACTGGGGAGCGACGAGCACCCACGGCAACCAACGGGATTTGAAACGGACGCGTTTTTCCATGGACGCTCAAGGGCCCGGCCTTTCGGCCGGGCTGGGGCAAGGTTATTTGTTGGCTTTCAGGAAACGGTCAAGCTGCTCGTTGCCGCGCTTGACGGCGGTATCCAGCGCTTCCTTCGGGGACTTCTTCCCGGCCCAGACCTGCTCGAGCTCTTCGTCGATGATGGTGCGGATCTGGACGAAATTACCCAGGCGAATACCGCGGGACTTGTCGGTGGTCTTGCGGATCATCTGCGTGACCGAAACGTCTGTCCCCGGGTTCTGCTTGTAGAAGCCGCTCTTCTCGGTCAGTTCGTAAGAGGCGATGGTGACCGGGAGATAACCCGTGCGCTGGTGGCTCTTGGCGGCTTCCTCCGGACGGGAAAGGAAAGCAAAGAATTGTCCGACCCCCTTGTAGTCCGTCGCCTTCTTGCCGGACATGACCCACAGGCTGGCGCCGCCGATCACGGTATTCTGCGGTGCGCCTTCGACGTCGGGATAATAAGGCAGCGTCGAGATGCCGGAGGCGAACTTGGCATTGCGCTTGACGTTGCCGTAGAGCGCCGAGCTGCCGGTGGCCATGGCGCATTCGCCGGAAACAAAGGTGGCGTCGGCGGCATTGGCCCGTCCCTTGTAGACGAACAGACCCTGCTTGGCCATGTTGGCGAGATTCTCGATGTGACGGACGTGGAGCGGGGTGTTGAAGGTCAGCCGCGCATCGATGCCGCGCATGCCGTTGCCCTTGGTGGCGAATTCGACGTTATGCCAGGCCGAGAAGCTTTCCAGTTGGGTCCAGCTGATCCAGCTGGTGGTGAACGGGCAGGCATGGCCGCTGGCTTTCAGCTTGGCCGCGGCCTGGGTCACTTCGATCCAGGTCTTCGGCGGGGCCTCCGGGTCGAGGCCGGCGGCCTTGAAGGCGTCCTTGTTATAGTGGAACACGGTCGTCGAGCTGTTGAACGGGAAGCTCAGCATTTGTCCGTTCGGTGCCGTGTAGTAGCCGGCGACAGCGGGAACGTACGCGGCCGGGTCGAACTTGACGCCGGCGTCGGCCATCACCTTGCCGACCGGGACGATGGCTCCCTTGCTGGCCATCATCGTGGCCGTGCCGACCTCGAACACCTGCAGAATGTGCGGGGCATTGCCGGAACGGAAGGCGGCGATTGCCGCCGTCATCGATTCGTCATAGGTTCCCTTGAAGGTCGGAACGATCTTGTACTCCGACTGGCTGGCGTTGAAATCCTTGGCCAGATCGTTGACCCATTCCCCGAGGGCTCCCCCCATCGAGTGCCACCATTGGATTTCGACCTGGGCGGACGCGCCCATCGAGAATAATCCGGCAAATACTGCAGCAGCGAACTTGTGTCTCATGATGTCTCCAGAATTGAATTGCGATCAATTGCTACCAATTGCGACAACCAACAGGCATTCCATCAACGCTTTGTCGGCGATTCCCCGAGATTCCGCGATGAACCGTCGAAAATAACACTGCAACGCTACACGATTGTTACCGCGCCTCTTTTAACAAACCCGATACCTGCTGGTCAAGCTAGGCATTCGCCCCGGAAAAGTCAATGCGTCGGCAGTTGTTCTGGAGACGAAGATTCGATGAAGCGCCTTTGCTAAACTGCAAACAGAATCCGTACCGTTTGTGCCTTTTCCCAAATTTTCAGAACAGAAAGAGCCTCAAGTCATGAGCAATCGACCTCTACCTCCCTGGCCCTATCCGCGCCTGATCGCCCACCGGGGGGCTGGCAAGCTGGCGCCCGAGAATACCCTGGCCGCCTGCCGGCTCGGTGCTTCGTTCGGTTACACGGCGTTCGAGTTTGACGTCAAACTGTCGGCCGACGGCAAGAGCTTCCTGCTGCACGACGAGACGCTGGACCGGACCACGAGCGGCCGCGGCCGTGCCGACGCGCTGTCCTTTGGCGAACTGGCGCAACTCGACGCCGGCAGCTGGCACAGCCCGGGGTTCGCCGGCGAACCGTTGCCGTCGCTGGCGGCGATCCTGCGCTTCCTGAAAGCGAACGATTTTGCTGCCAATGTCGAGATCAAGCCGACGCCGGGCCGCGAATGGGAGACCGGCGCGGCGGTGGCGATCGACGTGAAGCACCAGTGGCAAGGGCAGGGCCCGTTGCCCATGCTTTCCTCGTTCAGCGAAACGGCGCTGGAGGCCGCCCGTCGTGTCGCGCCGGAGTTGCCGCGCGCCCTGCTCGTCAACGCACTTCCCGGCGACTGGCTGGAGCGCCTGGAGCGGCTCGGCTGCGTGGCGCTCGACAGCAACCATCGCGAACTCACCGAGGAGGTCATCGCCACGGCGCATGCCGGCGGCTATCGCGTTCTGTGCTACACAGTCAACGATTCCGAGCGTGCGCAGACCCTTTTCGACTGGGGCATCGACAGCATTATCACCGACGCGGTGGATCGCATTTCGTCCGCCAGGTAGCCCGTCTCAATCGGGCATCGGAAATGCCGCTGTCTGGCTGAAGATCCATTCCCTGAATCGTGCCATCGGCAGTGATTCGAGCTTCTCCTTGCGGCAGACGAAGAAATAGGAATGCGGTGATTCGGCGAGCGCCCGGAACGGCCGTACCAGCAGGCCGGCGCGGATCGCGTCGGCAGCGATGCTTTGGCGGGCGAGGCCCAGTCCCTGGCCGGTTATGGCCGCCTGCAGCATCAGCGCGGAATCGCTGAACATGAGGCCGCGCTCCGGCTCCTCGGCCACGATCCCGGCAGCGGGGAACCACCAGGACCACGGCTCGTTGTCGGAGTGCAGCAGCGGCAGGCTATCGATTGACGCCGGATCGGCGAGGCCGTGGCTGCGTGCGAACTCCGGCGAGCAGACGGGAAACAACCAGTCGCGCAGCAACAATTCGGTGTGCAGGCCCGGGTAATGCCCGGACCCGAAGCGGATGCCGATGTCGATCTCGCCGCCCTTGATGTCGGCCGCGCGCGGCGACGACTCCACCTCGACATCCACCTCCGGGCAGGACGAGATGAAATCGCCGAGCCGCGGCAGCAGCCAGCGCGCCGCGAACGACGGGATGGTACTGATGCGCAGGCGCGTCCGGCGCCGCGCCGCGAGTTCGCGCGTGGCCACTTCGATTTCGTTGAGCGCTGCCTCGACGCGTGACGCGAAGGCGAAGGCCTCGCTGGCCAGCGCGAGCCCTCTGCCGCGTTTCTCGAACAGCGTGACGCCCAGTTCCTCCTGCAAAGCGCGGATTTGGTGGCTGACTGCGCTGTGCGTCAGGTGCAACGCTTCGGCCGCGCGCGAAACGCCGCCGTGGCGTGCTACGGCGATGAAGATGCGCAGGGCATTGAAAGGAGGGGGGCGTGGTGACATGTGAGCAAAAATAACATAATTATTGAAAATTGCGCGATTGTCGTTTGGTAAATACATACGCAGAATCCATCATGTAAGCCGATTTCTGTGGCGTCGGCCAAGATGGAGGAGCGATATCATGTTACATCGATCGACATATTTGCAGATTGATCTTGGCGTCAATGAAGCCGTTTCGCTACGGCGTGTGAAGAACAGCGAGTTGCGCTGCGAAAGCGGCAGAGTCTGGATCACCGAGGAGAACGGAGACGAAGACATCGTCCTGTCTGCCGGGCAGTCTTGTCGCCTGACACGGTCGGGGCGAACTGTCGTGCAATCCCTCGGTCTATCCGAGGGCGCGCAGTGCCGCGTGATACTGCCCCGTTCGCCGCAGTGGTTGATGACGCTGCTGCGCCGCTGGCTTCCTGGGGCGAGTGCCGGCAAGGCGAATCTCCGCCTGATATCGGGCGGATAGACCGGGTTTGCGGCAATTAGAGCGAAAGGAGGTTCGATCATGAAGCATCGTCTGCTGGGGCTTTTCGACTCTCCCTACGTGCGTCGCGTGGCCATTGCCATGGCGTACTACGGCATCCCGTTCGACCACGAATCCCTTTCGGTCTTCCGCCACGTGGAGGAAATGCGCAAGACCAACCCGCTCTTGCGCGTGCCGATGCTGACGACGCCCGACGGCATGAGATTGCACGAGAGCGCCTTCATTCTCGATTATCTCGATGAAGTGGCACGCGAATCGGGGCAAGAGGCCCTGATTCCGGCTACCGGCATTTTGCGCCGAAGCGTCTGGCAGCGTGTCGCCCTGGCCCAGATCGCCGCGGACAAGACCGTCGCCATCGTCTATGAGCATCGTCGGCCGCCGGAGTTGCGCTGGGCGGAGTGGGAGGAACGAGTCCGCGATCAACTGACAACGGCGCTGCAACAGCTTGAGGATGCGCTCGACGGCGATTGGCTGGTCGGCGGGCGGCTGACACACGCCGACATCATGGCCGCGGTGGCGGTTTCCTTCATCCGGTTCACGGAACCGGGCGAGTGGCCCTCCGAGCGTTTCCCGAAACTCGAGGCGCTGACCCGGCGCCTTGAACAGACTCCGGCGTTCCTTGCCGTGCCGATCGACAAGGAGTAGTCAGTCCCGCCGGCTTCGACGCAGCATGGGCAGCAAGGCGTCGTGCTGGTGCGCGGCCAGCCCCACGAGGATCAGGGCCGTGCCGAACCCCAGGCTGGGCGTGATGCGCTCACCGTTGAACAGGATGCCGAGCATCACAGCGATCACCGGGGTGATCAGGGTGATCAGCGATATCTTCGTGGCCCGCAGGTGCTTGATTACGTAGTAGTACATGGTGAAAGCGATGGCCGATCCGAAGACGCCGAGGTAAACCACCGCCACGCCGGAGCGCAGGGGTACCGAGATCGGCAATTCCCGGCTTGTGCCAAACCAGAGCAAGGCAAACAGGAGGGTCGCTACTGCCAGCGAACCCACGGTCGTGGCCAGCGGCGGGCTGTCGTCGCCGATGCGCTTGAGCCAGACGAGGCAGCCGGAATAGAAGAAAACCGAGAAGAGCAGGGCGGTCAGGCCCGCCAGGAAGTGCTCGTTGCCCAGGCTGTTCCCTTGGAGAAAGATGACGCCGAGACCGGCGACGCCGAGCAGCGTGCCGAGGATCTTCAAGGGCGTGATCGATTTCTCGCCCAGAACGAAAAACGCCAGGATCCCGGCCATCAATGGCGCGAGCCCGAACATCACGGAAATCAGTCCGGAATGCACGAAACGGGCTCCCCAATAGGTCAGCGCCATCGAACTGAACAATCCCAGGCCGCCGACGACATAGGCCAGTCGGGCGCGTGGATGCAAGGGAAATGCGGTACGTCCGGCAAGCAGGATGATGATTGCGGTCGCCAAGCCGATGACCATGCGCGCCAGCACGGCAAAGCTGAAACTCATGCCTTGCGTACTCCACTGGATGCTCAGCGGCATGGTGGACCAGATCAGGATGAGGCCGAAATAGGCCGCCGAAACCGACATGCGGGAGACTCCTGCGTCGCGCTGGGGGACATGCCCAAATGCCTCACTATACAATACCCGCTTTGGCCAAATCACATGACCGGTTGAACCCGGTGAGAATTGACGGAGAACAGAATGACAACGCAGCGCTTTACGGTGGATTCGCTCGGACAGCTTGCCGAAAACCTTCTTGCCGCGGCGGGCATGGACAAGGAAAAGGCGCGATCCGTGGCCGAAGTGCTCGTCACCGGCGACATGGTCGGCCAGCGCACGCACGGCATGGCGCTGTGCCCGCAATACGCCGAGCAGCTCGAAAAAGGGTTGATGGCGAAAACAGGAGAGCCGGAGGTGATCCGTGATTCGGGCGCCGTATTCGTCTGGGACGGAAACTACCTGCCCGGCCCGTGGCTCGCCTCGCGGGCCATCGATCAGGCCGCGACGCGAGTCGGCCAGCACGGCGTGGTGACCGCCGTGATTCGACGCAGCCACCACATTGCCTGCCTGACCTCGCTGATCAAGCAGGCGACCGATCGCGGGCTGGCCGTCATCCTGGCGTCGTCCGATCCGGCATTCGGGTTCATCGCGCCGTATGGCGGCAAGGAACCCTTGTTTACGCCGAACCCAATTGCCATCGGCTATCCTGGAACGGAGGCGCCGGTGTGGATCGACGTCAGCACGTCGATCACCACGGTCGGCATGGCCCGCCAGAAGTCGGCCGCCGACACGCCATTTGCCCATCCCTGGCTGATGGACGGCGAAGGTCGCCCGACCAATGATCCGCACGTGCTCGATCCCGGCGCCAACGGCACACTGTTGCCGCTCGGCGGCCGCGAATACGGGCACAAAGGTTTTGGCCTGTCGTTGATGGTCGAGATGCTCACGCACGGCCTGGGCGGATTCGGCCGCCTGGACAGCGAGAAGCGCTGGGGAGCCAACGTCTTCCTGCAGTTGCTCGACCCGGCGGCCTTCGCCGGCCGGGAAGCCTTCCTCCGCCAGATGGATTTCCTGACCGAACGCTGCCATGCCAATGCGCCCATCGATCCGGCCGATCCCGTGCGCATGCCGGGAGAAATGGCCCAGCGGCGTATCCGGGAAGCCAAAGCGTCGGGAATCGATGTGTCGCCAAAGGTACTGGTTGCCTTGACCACATTGGCCGAACGCTACGGCGTGGCGCTCCCGTCCACGCTATGAATCGAGTGTGACGGCTGTAACTGCCGGAAACAAGTTGTTACTCCTTCGATGACATCCGAAAGCAGGCTCGCCACGTTATGGGTAGCAAGGACGCAGCGAATCAACGCCAAGCGGCCGAGTGACCAAACCCCCATCAACGTTAGGAGATAGACATGCTGAAGAAGATCGTTGCCCTTGCCATCGTCGCCGCTTTTGGTACCGCCGCCTACGCCCAAGCTCCGGCAGCTGTTCCGGCCAAGCCGGCCGAAGCGGCCGCACCGGCCGCGCCCGCCGCCAAGACCGAAGTCAAGAAGGAAGTCGCCAAGACCGAGAAAAAGGCCAAGACCACGGCCAAGAAGGCGGAGAAGTCGACTCACGCTGCAACCCCCGCAACCCCGGCCACGCCGGCCAAGGCGGAAGCTCCTGCCGTGGCGGCGACCCCCGCAGCGCCGGCAACCCCGGCAGTGCCCGCCGTCAAGAAGTGATGACCGGGCCGGATAGGCGTCCGGGCTAACCAAATACGAAGGGGAAGCCGACTGGGCTTCCCCTTCGCGTTGTCGAAAAAGAAACGATTACTTGGCTTTGCCGACCAGATACTCGACCGCTGCCTTGAGTTCGTCGTCGCTCAGGCTGGCGTCGCCGGCGCGTGGCGGCATGGCGTTCTTGCCGGTGATTACCGACTTGAGCAGTGCTGCCGATCCCGTGGCGATGCGTGGCGCCCAGGCCGCCTTGTCGCCCGTCTTCGGTGCGCCGGCTACGCCGGTTTCATGGCAGGCCTTGCAGATTGTGTTGTAAACCGCTTCCGCGGCACGCGGCTTGCCGTCCGACGGGACGACGGCCTTCTGCATCTCGACGCGCGCCACCGGCTGGATGCGCAACTCGGCCTCATCCGCGCTGCCCGCCGAAGGATCTCCCTTGCCGATCATCGATAGCGGCCAGATGACCACCGTGAGGACGATCGCTACGGCAATCGTGCCCAGCATGATCGTGCGGGAAGAGTAGGCCGATGATTTTGGGGTAGCTGCCATGTTTTTGTCCCTGTGAAACTGAAAATTGACGGGGTTCAATCGCCGGATTCGTCATCCTACCGTTTTTCGCGCGCGATTCAATCCGACTCCGGCAGGTCGAGCCTGTGATAAGCGCCGTCGAAGAACACCAGCGGCGAGCTGTCTTCCCCTTGCGCGAAACGCTGCACATGACCAATGAAAATGAGATGGTCGCCGCCGGGGTACTGCGCCTCATGAGTGCATTCGAACCAGGCGCAACAGTCCTTGATCAGCGGCACGCACGCCAGTCCTTCGAGCACGTCCACATCAGCAAAGCGGTCTTCGGCGCGCGACGCGAAGCGGTTGGATAGCTCGCGCTGGTTCGAGGCGAGCACATTGATCGCGTAATGGTTGGCTTGGCGGAACGCTTCCAGTTTCGGCGAGTTGGTGGACAGGCTCCACAGGATGAGCGGCGGATCGAGCGAGACCGAATTGAACGAGCTGATCGTTACTCCTATCGGCGTGCCGTCGGGAGACAGCGCCGTCACGATGGTCACCCCGGTCGGAAAGCGCCCCAGGGCTTCGCGGAAATCTTTGCAACACAAGCCTTTGGCGGTTAGTACGCTGCCGCTGTTGCATGTTTCGCAGAGGGGTTTCCGGGTAAGGTTGGTTGGGGCGTCGGTGTCGGTCATCGGTTAATCCGGATGGGTGTTATTGGCATGCTAAGATCGATGCCGTTTGAAGAAGTTCAGGTGTCCGCCGCGCCGGTACGGTGGCCGGGAAACCTCCCTATATTACCGTCATGCGTCGTGCCTGGCCCACATGATTCAATCCATCGATTCCTTTTCCTCTCGGCTGATCCGCTGGCAGCGGCAATACGGGCGCCACGATCTGCCTTGGCAGAATACGCGCGACGCCTATCGGATCTGGTTGTCCGAGATCATGCTGCAGCAGACCCAGGTGGCGACGGTGATCCCGTACTATCGCCGATTTCTCGAGCGGTTTGCGGACGTGACCGCACTGGCGGCAGCGCCTGTCGAGGCGGTGCTCGAGTCGTGGGCCGGGCTTGGTTACTATGCCCGGGCGCGCAACCTGCACCGTTGCGCACAACAGGTCGTTGTGGATCATGGCGGGCAGTTCCCCGGCGATCCCCGTTTGCTTGCAGAGTTGCCGGGAATCGGCCGGTCGACGGCGGCGGCGATCTGCGTGTTCGCCCATGGCGTCCGCGCGGCCATTCTCGACGGCAACGTCAAGCGCGTGGTGGCACGCTGTTTCGGTATCGAAGGATTTCCCGGAACGGGGAAAACCGAGAAGGAAATGTGGGCGCTGGTCGATTCCCTGTTGCCCGACAGCGAAGTCGAGATCTACACGCAAGGCCTGATGGATCTCGGCGCGACCGTATGCACGCGCGGCAACCCCGCCTGTGCGGCTTGTCCGCTGCATGACATCTGCGTCGCCAATCGCAATGGCCGCCAGGCGGAACTGCCCAGCGCACGGCCCACCAAAATCCTGTCCGAGCGCGAGGCCCCGGTCATGCTGTTGACCGATGGCCACAGCGTCCTGCTCGAACGCCGTCCGCCGACCGGCATCTGGGGAGGACTGCTGGCTTTGCCCGAGGTTGTTCCCGAATCGGCCGAGGCGTTTGTTAACGCGCATGCCTGCCGGCTTCTCCAGACAAGCGAGTTGCCTCCAATGCGCCACACCTTCAGCCATTTCCGTCTGACCATTCAGCCGTTGCTGTGCCGGGTGGAGAAAACGGGTAGGTCGACCGGCGAGCCGGGATGGCAATGGGTGGCGATCGGGGAAATCGACTCGGTGGCGCTGCCCGCGCCGATCAGGCGCCTGCTCCTGCAGCTGTGCTGAAATTCAGCGGTCTCCCGGGTTGCGCGCTCCGGCGATAGGCACGATCTCGATGCCGTACTTGCGGGCCACCTGGAAGTACATCTCGCGTGCGGAAACGACCTTGGGGCTGCGTGGATCCTTGGCTTGGGCTTGTTGCAGGTAGCGCAGGGCGCGGTCAGCCATGTCCTCGTTCCATCCCTTGCGCGCGAGCAGGGTGAAGATGGCCTTGGTGGCGTTGACCAGGAACTGCAGGTTGGGTACCCGTTCGGCCGCTTCGATCAGCATCTGTACCGACGCCTCGATATTGCCGCTGCGCGCGGCCAGTACGCCGCGGTTGTTGAGTTCGACGATCTCACGGCCGACCTTGGCGAGCAGGCTTTGCCCGGCCTCCTCCTTGCCGGTCTTGGCGAAAACGCCCTGGATCTGGGCGATCATGTCGCGGTCTTCATGGTTCTCGGCGGCCACCTTGCCGAGTATTTCCTGCGCCTTGGCATCGTCGCCGGAGGCCATGCAGGCGTGCGCCAGATCGACGGCGATCTTCTGCGACAGGCCGGACTGTTCCGAATCGTCCTGCATGGATTCGTGCATCGCCAGCGCTTTTTCCAGCGCCTGCCTGGCCTTGGCCGGTTCGCCCTCCTGGTTGGAGCACAGGCTGTCCATGATCAGCGCGGCGAGTTCGCCTTGCGGATTGCCGCGCCAGTCGCGCCGCAGTTCCTGAGTGACCTTGCGTGCTCCCTCGGCATGGCCCCGGTCGAGCATCACCCGCGTCAGATTGGTGTAGTCGTCGATGACCCGCAACGACGATCCACGATGCCGCTCGAGAACCTTGCCATATGCCCGCTCGGCGGCGTCGAGGTCGTTATTGCGCACGGCCACGTCGCCTACCATGCGCTGCCGGGTCGAGTTGTTGGGCGAAATCGCTGCCGCTTTCTGCAGGGTTTCCTGGGCCTCCGCCAGCTTGCCCAGTTCCTCGCGCACGCTGGCCACGAAATCGTAGGCGGCAAGGTATTCGGGGAAATCCTCGATCAGCGCCGCTCCGATGTTTTCCGCCTCGGCCAGATCGTCCAGGCCGCGCAGGGCAATGGCCAGACCCATCCGGGCCCATGGGACGACAGCGTGGTCGAGCACCTGCTGGTAAGCAGCCTTGGCTTCTTCGTAGCGGCCCAGGGCGTTGAGAATCTCGCCCTTGAAGCGCAGGATGTCGTACAGGAACTGTTCGTCCTGCCCGAGCAGCGCCTCGCATGCTGCCAGCGCATCGGCAAAGGCGCCGTTGTCGAGGTGGGTGAACACCCTCTCGAAGAAGCGCTTCTTGTACAGCGCCTTGATCAGGCGGGCCTGGAGTTGCTCGGCAGTGAACGGTTTGATCAGATAGTCGTCCGGTGCCAGTTCCGCGACTGAAACGACGTTTTGGTAGGAGCGTTCCGCCGTGATGACCATATATACGGTCGACAAGGAGATCAGGTGCTTCTGCCGCAATTCTTCGAGAAGCTGTTGTCCGTCCCGGCCGTCCTCGAGAATGTAGTCGGCGAAAATGATGTCGAAATCATAGGCCTTGACCTGCCGCATGACCTCGGCCGTGGTTCCCGCGTTGTGGATGGCGCTGATGTCCAGGGTCGAAAGGATCATGCGCAATGAATTGCGCGCGCTGCTGTGCCGGTCAATGATCAGGACGCGCATGCGCTCGAGATCCTTGCCCAGTTTTTTCAGCAATTCCGAGGTGTTGTTGGAGTCCGGTACGCCCATGGAATAAGCACCTTACGCGACTGTGGTCCGGCAGGCAAGCCTGTTTGCGCCGTATCCTGGATCCTGGCCGAAACCTGTTATTTTTCAGCGAATTGGCGTAGAATTCGCAACCCTTCGCGCAACCTTCTGCTCATCCGGAAATACCCTTATCCTCATGCAGTATCCTGATCCTTTCGACGTGATCGTGGTCGGTGGCGGCCATGCCGGCACCGAGGCGGCGTTGGCCTGTGCGCGGATGGGGGTGAAAACCTTGCTGCTCACGCACAATCTCGACACGCTCGGGGCGATGAGCTGCAATCCTTCGATCGGAGGCATCGGCAAGGGGCATCTGGTCAAGGAAGTCGATGCGCTCGACGGAGCCATGGCGGCGGCTACCGACGAGGCGGGCATCCAGTTCCGCATCCTCAACGCCAGCAAGGGCCCGGCGGTTCGCGCCACACGGGCGCAGGCCGACCGCGTGCTGTACCGGCAGGCCATCCGCACCCGGTTGGAAAACCAGCCGAATCTCACGCTGTTTGCGCAGGCCTGCGATGATCTGATCGTCGAGGGCGAGCGCGTGGCTGGCGCGGTGACGCAGCACGGCATCCGCTTCGCGGCGCGTGCCGTGGTCCTGACGGCGGGGACTTTTCTCAACGGAAAGATCCACGTTGGTTTGTCGCAATCGACCGGCGGGCGCATGGGCGACATGCCATCGGTATCGCTTGCGGCGCGCCTGCGCGAACTGCGGTTGCCCGCTGGCCGGCTGAAGACCGGAACGCCACCGCGCCTCGATGGCAAGACAATAGACTTCTCGGTGATGGCCGAGCAGCACTCCGACGATCCTCTTCCG
This sequence comes from Candidatus Accumulibacter sp. UBA704, assembly GCA_002304785.1. Lineage (GTDB taxonomy): Bacteria > Pseudomonadota > Gammaproteobacteria > Burkholderiales > Rhodocyclaceae > Propionivibrio. The sequence goes on from DBMG01000121.1 coordinate 13,805, forward strand.
GTGTTTTCGTTCCTCGGCAATGCGGCGCAACATCCGCCCCAGTTGCCGTGCTGGGTGACCAGCACCAACGAGCGCACGCACGAGATCATTCGCGGCGGCCTAGACCGTTCGCCGATGTACACCGGCGTCATCGAAGGTGTCGGGCCGCGCTACTGCCCATCGATCGAGGACAAGATTCATCGCTTCGCGTCGAAGAATAGCCACAACATATTCCTTGAGCCGGAAGGGCTGACCACCCACGAGATCTATCCGAACGGGATTTCCACCAGTCTGCCGTTCGATGTGCAACTGGCTTTGGTGCGTTCGATGAAGGGCCTGGAAAACTGCCACATCCTGCGCCCGGGCTACGCCATTGAATACGACTACTTCGATCCGACCGGCCTGCATGCCTCGCTGGAGACCAAGTCGATCAAAGGCCTATTCTTCGCCGGCCAGATCAACGGCACCACTGGCTACGAGGAGGCCGCTGCCCAGGGGCTGCTGGCCGGAGCCAACGCCGCGCTGCAGGTGCAGGGCAAGGAGGCCTGGTCGCCGCGCCGAGACGAGGCTTACCTCGGCGTGCTGGTCGACGATCTGATCACGCGCGGCGTGTCCGAGCCGTACCGCATGTTCACCAGCCGCGCCGAATATCGTTTGAGCCTGCGCGAGGACAACGCCGACATGCGCCTGACCGAGATCGGCCGGGCCCTCGGACTGGTCGGCGAGGCGCGCTGGGCGGCCTTCTGTGAGAAACGCGAGGCGATTGCCCGCGAGCAGGAACGTTTGCGCTCCACGTGGGTACATCCGGCGAAGGTGGATATGGACGCCGTCGCACGGGTGCTGGGCAAGCCGATCGATCACGAATACACGCTGTTCGATCTGCTGCGCCGGCCGGACGTAAGCTATGCCGGCTTGATGACCCTGCAGGTCTGCGAAAGCAATGGTGTGGACGATCCGCTCATCGCCGAGCAGATCGAGATTCAAGCCAAGTACCAGGGCTACATCGAGCGGCAGTCCGAGGAGGTGGCGCGCAATCAGGCCAACGAGGAAACGCGTTTGCCGGAGGACATCGACTACGCGCAGATCGGCGGGCTGTCGGCCGAAATTCGCCAGAAGCTGGCCAGGCACCGGCCGGAAACCATCGGTCAGGCCTCGCGCATCCAGGGCATGACGCCGGCGGCGATCTCGATACTGCTCGTCTATCTCAAGCGGGCCGCGCTGGAAGCGGCACGAGCCAAGGCATGAGCGCCCTCGCCCGGCCGCCCGAAGGGGGCGCTCGTCCTCCTTTGGGGAAGATGTCGCGCAGCGACCGGAGGGCAGTTCAGTGAACCAGGAAGAGCAACTGGCCCGTGGCTTGACCGCCATGGGCATGGAATTGCCGGGGGAACAGCGCGAAAAGCTGCTTGCCTACCTGACGCTGCTCTACAAGTGGAACCGGACCTACAGCCTGACTGCCCTAAAGGAACGGGACAAGGCGGTCAGCCATCATCTGCTCGATTCGCTGTCCATCATGCCGTTCGTGCCGGAGGGCAGCCTGCTCGATGTGGGCAGCGGTGGCGGCATGCCCGGGATTCCCTTAGCGATTGTCCGTCCTGAACTGCGCGTGACGCTGCTCGACAGCAATTCGAAGAAGACGGCTTTCCTGCAGCAGACGGCCATCGAACTCGGGCTGAAAAACATTTCCGTTCACGGCGGGCGCGTCGAACAGTATCATCCGACGATCGGCTTCGCCGCGATCACCTCGCGCGCTTTTGCTGAACTGACCGATTTCGTCGACTTGTCGAGCCACCTACTGGCGCCGGAAGGTGTCTGGCTGGCCATGAAAGGCGTGTGGCCGCACGACGAGATCGCTCGTCTGCCCGGCAACGTCCGGGTCGAAAAGGTTCATGCGCTGACGGTGCCAGGCGTCGATGCGGAAAGGCATCTGATCGTAATGCGCCGGGCCGCGGCGGAATAGTCGGGGAAAGATTCAAGGGAGAATCGCGTTGGCAAGAATACTGGCAGTGACCAACCAGAAAGGCGGGGTCGGCAAGACAACCACGGCCGTAAACCTGTCGGCCTGCCTGGCTGCCCTCGGGCAGCGCGTGCTGATGATCGACCTCGATCCACAAGGCAACGCCACTACAGGCTGCGGCGTTCTCAAGCGGGAAGCGCTGCCCACGGTCTACCAGATACTGATTGGCCGTTCGGCCTTGATGGATACGCGTATCCGTACCGATTTCGGGTTCGATGTTCTTCCCGCGAACAGGGATCTGGCCGGAGCGGAAGTCGAATTGATCGAGATGGATGGCCGCGAATTCCGTCTGCGCGACGCTCTGGCGCCGGTGGTCGGCGACTACGATTTCGTTCTGATGGACTGCCCGCCGGCGCTGAACATGTTGACCGTCAACGGATTGGTCGCCGCGCAGGCGGTGATGATTCCGATGCAGTGCGAGTATTACGCGCTGGAAGGTTTGACCGACCTGGTGGCGACGCTTAAGAAGGTGCGCGTCAATCTCAATCCGAAGCTGGAGATCGAAGGGTTGCTGCGCACCATGTTCGACCCGCGTTCGACGTTGACGCAGCAGGTTTCCGGAGAACTCGTCGGGCACTTCGGCGATAAGGTGTATCGCACGATCATTCCGCGCAACGTCCGCCTGGCCGAAGCGCCGTCGTACGGCAAGCCGGTGATCGCTTTCGACCGCCTGTCGAAAGGCGCGCAGGCCTACGGTGCGCTGGCACAGGAGCTGCTGGATCGCCGCGACGGGATCGTTCGTCCTTCCGCCGAACAAGGAGCACAAGAATGAGACTGAAGGGACTCGGCCGCGGCCTCGATGCCTTGCTGGCTGGAAATGAGTCTTCCGGCAAGGAGCAGCAGCGGACCCTGCCCGTGGGCAGCTTGCAACCGGGCAAATACCAGCCGCGCACGCGCATGGACAACGCCTCGCTGGACGAGCTGGCGGCCTCGATACGGGCGCAGGGACTGATGCAGCCGATCCTGGTGCGGCCGGTTGGAGGTAACGACCGCTACGAGATCGTGGCCGGAGAGCGTCGCTGGCGCGCCGCGCAGATGGCCGGAATGACCGAAGTCCCGACCCTGATCCGGGAAATTCCGGACGAGTCGGCGCTGGCCATGGCACTGATCGAGAACATCCAGCGCGAGAACCTGAATCCGCTGGAAGAGGCGCAGGGTCTGCAACGGCTGATCGACGAGTTCTCCATGACCCATCAACAGGCAGCGGACGCTGTCGGTCGTTCCCGGCCGGCCGCATCGAATTTGCTGCGTCTGCTGCAGCTGGTTCCGCCGGTACAGGAGTTGCTGATGACTGGCGAGATCGACATGGGGCATGCGCGCGCGCTGCTTCCGCTGTCCGGGGCCTTGCAGATCCAGTTGGCTCAGCGCGTGGTGCAGAAGGGCCTGTCGGTGCGCGAGGCCGAGCGGCTGGCGCAGCACGCGCTCAAGCCCGCCAAGCAACTCGAACCCAAGAAGGTGGACCGGGACGTCTTGCGCTTGCAGGAAGAGCTTTCCGATGCGCTGGGGGCCCAGGTCGAAATCCGGACGAACCGCAAGGGAGCGGGAAAAATCGAGATCGGATTCGGCAGCCTGGATCAGCTTGAGGGAATCCTGCAGCGCTTGCGTTAAGGCCCGATAGGGCAGGTTTTTCGAGTTAGCAGTGCTGGAAAAATCTGCGGTTTCCCGTGGATTGGCGTTTTCGCCGCTCCGTCGTAGAATACGGCGTCCCTGCCGCTACGGATCGCCGTAGTCCGGGGTAACAGGCACCATGATAATATGCTGATCATGTTTCGGTCGGTACTTCTGCAGATTGCGGTAACAATAACGGTGTCGGTCGTTGCTGGACTTGTGGTTGGAACGCGGGGGGGGGTGTCGGCGGCGATGGGCGGCGCGGTGTGCGTGCTTCCCAATCTACTTTTTGCCGTGCATCTTAAGTTCTCGAAACTCCGCCCTCGGGCATCATTCGCGAGTAGTTTTTTGCTGGGCGAAATCGTCAAGCTGGTGATGACGTTTTTGTTGCTGATAGGAGTAGTCAGGTATTACGCCGATCTGCACTGGCCTTCGCTACTGATCGGACTGGTGCTTGCTACGCAGGCATTGTTTTTGGCTTTCTGGATAAAGAACTAGACATGGCGACAGGTCACGAAGCAGCCACGAGCGCACCAAACGCGGGTGAATACGTTCTTCACCACTTGGGCAACCTGAATTCCTCCGGGCATCCGCAAACCTCGATGGTCGATTTTTCGATCATCAACTACGACACGGTGTTCTTTTCCTCTGTCCTTGGGGTCATCGGACTGTTTCTTTTATGGCGGGTGGCGCGGGTGGCGACATCCGGCGTTCCCGGGCGTGCGCAGGCCGCGCTGGAAATTCTGATCGAAATGGTGGGCAATCAGGCGAAAGCGATCGTACATAACGAACAATCGCGGAAGTTCGTTGCCCCCTTGGCGCTGACCGTTTTCGTCTGGGTTTTTCTGATGAATTCGATGGACTTTCTGCCGGTCGACCTGTTGCCGTTCCTCTGGCAGACGCTAACCGGTAACCCCCACGCCTATCTTCGCGTCGTGCCGACTGCGGATCTCAATGGCACTCTGGGGCTTTCTGTCGGTGTTCTCTTGCTGTGCTTCTTCTACAACATCAAGATCAAAGGCTTGGGCGGCTGGATTCATGAGTTGTTTACTGCGCCGTTCGGCAACCATCCGTTGCTTTACCTCCCGAATTTTGTAATGCAACTCATTGAATTCACGGCCAAGACCGTTTCTCACGGGATGCGGCTGTTCGGCAACATGTACGCTGGCGAACTGCTCTTCCTGCTGATTGCGCTGATGGGGATGGCTTTCCCGTCGATGTCTCCGTTTGGCGGTTCGCTGCTTTGGCTCGGTCATCTCGTCACGGGTACGCTTTGGGCGCTGTTCCATATATTTATTGTGGTGTTGCAAGCGTTTATCTTCATGATGTTGACGCTGGTGTATCTCGGCCAGGCTCACGAGAGCCATTAGCCGGTGGTGGCTTATCGATTCTTTGATCAACAATTTTGCTGGTAAATCAATCTGAAGGAGTAGTCATGGAACAAGTATTTGGGAATGTTGCTCTCGCCTGCGGTCTGATCATCGCCCTGGGTGCTATCGGGGCCTGTATCGGGATCAGTCTGATGGGAGGCAAGTATCTTGAGGCTTCAGCCCGCCAACCCGAGCTGATGAATGAGCTGCAGGTCAAAATGTTCATCCTCGCAGGTCTGATCGACGCAGCGTTCATCATCGGAACCGGTATTGCGGTGTGGTTCGCCATTTCGACATTCCTCAAGTAATCGTTTTTTGACGAAACCTCTGTCCATTCCACGGAAAGGTATCCGACGTGTATCTCAATGCTACGCTACTAGCGCAGATCACTGTGTTCATCATCCTTGCGCTATTTACGATGAAGTACGTGTGGCCGCCGATCGTGAAGGCGCTTGATGAACGCGCAGCGAAGATTTCCGAAGGGCTGGCGGAAGCGGAGCGTGGGCGTCAAAGCCTCGCCTTGGCTGCCAAGCATTCCGCGGAAACGATGCGCGAAGGCAAGGAGAAGGTCGCCGATATGATTGCTCAGGCAGAAAAGCGCGCCGACCAAATTATTGAGGAAGCCAAAGTGCAGGCCCGCATCGAAGCCGAAAAGGTGGTTGCCGCGGCCAAATCCGAGATCGAGCAGGAAGCGGCGCGCATGCGCGAGTCATTGCGTGGTCGTGTCGCCGACCTGGCGGTTGCCGGAGCGGAGAAGATCCTTCGGCGCGAGGTCGATGCCAAGGCGCATGCCGAGATGTTGGCGGCGATCAAACAGGACCTCTAACGCTCATGGCCGAATCAGTCACCATTGCAAGGCCCTACGCTCAGGCGATTTTTCGCCTGGCGCGCGAGAGCCGAAATCTAGCGGAGTGGTCTGAACGCTTGCAGCGTCTTGCGATGATTGCACGCGATCCAGAAATGGCTGCCGTTGTGAGGAACCCGAAGTTTTCTTCGCGGCAGGTTTCAGAGCTTTTCCTGTCGATCGCGGGTGAGGCGGGGAACAAAGAGACGGTTTCATTTGTGACCTTACTGGCGGAAAACGAGCGCTTGGAGATCCTGAGCGAGATCAGCGAGATCTTCGAACAGCTCAAGAGCGACGATGAGGGCGTGAAGGTGGCTTTGATCACCAGCGCTTTCCCTCTGGAGGACTCCCAGCTGAGGCTGCTGATGAGCCAACTCGAAGAGCATTTCGGCAGCCGCCTGCAATCGCAAGTTGATGTGGATCCCTCATTGATCGGCGGCGTCCGGGTGGCTGTCGGTGACCAGATACTCGATGCCTCCGTGCGCGGGAAACTCGACGCGATGGCAGCAGCGCTTAAGAACTAGGAGAAATAAATGCAGTTGAATCCCTCCGAGATCAGCGAACTGATCAAGAACAAGATTCAGAGCTTGGATATCGGTGCCGAAACGCGTACCCAGGGTACGGTGGTTTCGCTGACCGACGGCATTTGCCGCGTCCATGGCCTGGCCGATGTCATGCAAGGGGAAATGCTTGAGTTCCCCGGCGGCTCCTACGGCATGGCGCTCAACCTCGAGCGCGACTCCGTCGGCGCGGTAGTGCTTGGCGAGTACGAGCACATCAGCGAAGGCGACACGGTCAAGACCACGGGGCGCATTCTGGAGGTTCCTGTCGGACCGGAACTGCTCGGGCGCGTCGTCAACTCGCTCGGCCAGCCAATCGATGGCAAGGGACCGATCAACGCCAAGCTGACCGACAAGATCGAGAAAGTCGCCCCCGGCGTGATCTGGCGGAAATCCGTGTCGCAACCGGTGCAGACCGGCCTGAAGTCGATCGACTCGATGGTGCCGATTGGGCGCGGCCAGCGCGAACTGATCATTGGTGACCGCCAGACTGGGAAAACGGCCGTCGCGGTCGACACCATCATCAACCAGAAGGGCAAGGATCTTATCTGTATCTATGTCGCGATCGGGCAAAAGGCTTCGACCGTGGTCAACGTGGTGCGCAAGCTCGAAGAGCACGGTGCCATGCACTACACCATCGTCGTCGCGGCGACGGCGGCCGAATCGGCGGCACTGCAATACATTGCGCCGTATTCCGGCTGCACGATGGGCGAGTATTTCCGCGACCGCGGCCAGGATGCCCTGATCATCTACGACGACCTGACCAAGCAAGCCTGGGCGTACCGGCAAGTATCGTTGCTGCTTCGCCGTCCTCCGGGGCGCGAAGCCTATCCGGGCGACGTCTTCTACCTGCACTCGCGCCTGCTGGAACGAGCCGCCCGTGTCAATGAGGAATACGTTGAGCGCTTCACCAACGGCGAGGTCAAGGGCCGGACCGGTTCGCTGACCGCGTTGCCGGTCATCGAAACGCAGGCGGGCGACGTATCGGCTTTCGTGCCGACCAACGTGATTTCGATTACCGACGGGCAGATCTTCCTCGATACGGATTTGTTCAACTCCGGGATCCGTCCGGCCATCGACGCCGGGATTTCGGTGTCTCGAGTCGGTGGCGCGGCTCAAACCAAGATCATCAAGAAACTCGGCGGCGGCGTGCGGTTGGCGCTGGCGCAATATCGCGAACTCGCGGCCTTCGCGCAATTCGCTTCGGATCTCGACGAAGCAACTCGGAAACAGCTGGATCGGGGTCGTCTGGTTACCGAACTGATGAAGCAGCCGCAGTATGCGCCAATGACCGTGGCCGAAATGTCCGTCACCTTGCTGGCGGTCAACAAGGGCTATTTTGACGACATCGAAGTCAAGAAGGCGCTGGACATCGAACGGCAGATGCAGGTCTTCGTCAAGCAGAAACACGCCGGTCTCGTCGAGAAGATCGAGGCAACCAAGGAACTTGATGCCGATGCCGAACAGGCGCTTTCCAAGGCGATCGAGGAGTTCAAGGCCACGCTGGCCTGATCGTCGGGGAGAAGATCGTCATGGCAAGCGGCAAGGAGATTCGCAACAAGATCAAGAGCGTTGAAAGTACGCGCAAGATCACCAAGGCAATGGAAATGGTCGCCGCCTCGAAGATGCGTAAGGCGCAGGATCGGATGCGGGCGGCACGGCCCTATGGCGAGAAGATCCGCCGGGTTGCCGGCAACCTGTCGCATGCGTTGACCGATTACAGCCATCCGTTTCTTGAAAAGCGCGAGGAAATCAAGGCTGTCGGCCTGATTGTGGTGACATCCGACAAGGGCTTGTGCGGCGGGTTGAATACTAATGTTCTGCGGATGGTCCTGGCCCGGATGAAGGAATGGGAAGCGCAGGGCAAGAAGCTGAAGGTGACTGCCATCGGCAACAAGGGGTTGGGGTTCATGATGCGTGCCGGGGCCGACGTCGCTTCAAGCGTGGTCGCACTCGGTGATACACCGCACCTTGAGAAACTGGTCGGGCCGGTCAAGGTGCAGATCGATGCGTACATGAATGGCGAGATCGATGTCCTGTACGTTGCCTACACCCGCTTCATCAACACGATGAAGCAGGAGCCGGTGGTCGAGCAGCTCCTGCCGCTGACCGGCGATCTGGTCGGCGGGAGAGGGCGCATGCGCTGGGATTACATTTACGAGCCGACAACCAAATCGGTCATCGACGATCTTTTGCTGCGCTATCTCGAAGCCGTGATGTACCAGTCGGTTGCCGAAAACATGGCTTCGGAGCAGAGCGCGAGAATGGTGGCCATGAAATCCGCTTCGGACAATGCCAAGAACGTGATCGGTGAACTGCGTCTGGCCTACAACAAGGCCCGGCAGGCGGCTATTACCAAGGAACTTTCGGAGATCGTCAGCGGCGCTGCGGCTGTCTGACCACGCGAACCAAGTTAATTGATTGAGGATACGACGATGAGTCAAGGAAACATTGTTCAGTGTATCGGCGCTGTGGTGGATATCGAGTTCCCGCGTGATGCCATCCCCAAGGTCTACGATGCGCTAGCGCTCGATAAATCAGAGGAGCACGGCGGTTGCGAAGCCGACCTGACGTTCGAGGTACAACAGCAACTCGGGGACGGCGTCGTCCGGACGATCGCCATGGGATCCTCCGACGGCCTGCGTCGCGGCATGAAGGTCAACAACACCGGTGCGCCGATCTCCGTGCCGGTTGGCGACGCCACGATCGGGCGCATTATGAACGTGCTGGGTCGTCCAATCGATGAGGCGGGTCCGATAGCAACGGAAGAGCGCCGCTCGATTCACCAGCCGGCGCCGAGTTTCGAGGCCCTTTCCCCGTCGGTCGACCTGCTTGAAACGGGCATCAAGGTGATCGACCTGGTTTGCCCCTTTGCCAAGGGCGGCAAGGTTGGCCTGTTCGGTGGTGCCGGCGTCGGCAAGACCGTCAACATGATGGAACTGATCAACAACATCGCCAAGCAGCACTCCGGCCTTTCGGTCTTCGCTGGCGTCGGGGAGCGTACCCGCGAAGGCAATGACTTCTATCATGAAATGCGGGAGTCGAACGTTCTCGACAAGGTGGCGATGGTTTTCGGTCAAATGAACGAACCGCCGGGCAACCGCCTGCGCGTCGCGCTGACCGGGTTGACCATGGCCGAGCGCTTCCGTGACGACGGACGCGACATTCTCTTCTTCGTCGATAACATTTACCGCTACACCCTAGCCGGTACCGAAGTATCCGCGCTGCTTGGCCGGATGCCATCTGCCGTGGGTTACCAGCCGACGCTGGCCGAGGAAATGGGACGTCTTCAGGAGCGCATCACGTCGACCAAAGTGGGCTCGATCACGTCGATCCAGGCCGTGTATGTTCCGGCCGATGACTTGACCGATCCCTCGCCGGCGACCACTTTCCTGCACCTTGACTCCACCGTCGTGCTGTCCCGTGACATTGCCTCGCTGGGCATCTACCCGGCCGTCGATCCGCTCGATTCGACGTCGCGCCAGCTCGATCCGCAGATCGTTGGCGACGAACACTACAAGGTGGCACGCGCCGTGCAGATGACGCTGCAGAAATACAAGGAACTGCGCGACATTATCGCAATTCTCGGCATGGACGAACTGTCGCCGGAAGACAAGCTGGCCGTTTATCGTGCGCGCAAAATCCAGCGCTTCCTGTCGCAACCCTTCCATGTGGCCGAAGTGTTCACCAATTCGCCAGGCAAATATGTGCCGCT
>DBMG01000121.1:23917-31018 GCA_002304785.1 Candidatus Accumulibacter sp. UBA704
TTCTACATGGTTGGCAGCATCGAGGAAGCGCTCGAGAAGGCCAAGACTCTCTAGCAGCAGAATTCGCCGCGCGTCGCGAGACGCGCCTGTGCAGGAAAGGAAACCATGCCACTCAGAGTTCATGTCGACGTTGTCAGCGCCGAAGAACAGATCTTCTCCGGCGAAGCGGAGTTCGCCGTGTTCCCCGGCGAGGCCGGAGAATTGGGCATTTACCCGCGCCATGCGCCATTACTGACGCGGATTCGTCCGGGTGCGGTGCGGTTGAAAATACCGGACCGCGACGAGTTCGAAATGGTCTATGTATCCGGTGGCATCCTGGAAGTCCAGCCGACGCTGATTACATTGCTTGCCGATACGGCCATACGCGCGAAGGATCTGGACGAAGCCGAGGCGATCAAGGCGAGGAAGCACGCCGAGGAGGCGCTGAGAAACCGTTCGGCGGATGTCAGCTATGCGAGTGCCGAAGCCGAGTTGGCGCAGGCATTGGCACAATTGCAGACAATCAAGAAGTTGCGCAAACCGCACTGATCCTCGCTGCTGCGAGAACGAAAAAGCTGGCCCATGGGCCAGCTTTTTGTTTTACGCGAATCCGGAAAAGACTACGGCTTCGTTTGAATCAAACCGGTGCTTTCCAGCGCGGCGATGCGTTCCTCGAGGCGAGCCAACGGTCCGGTCAGGGCGCCCACCTCCCGGCAAAATCGTTCGACATCGCGATGTCTAGCGATGGCCGGATTCTCCTCGGTGAAGTATTCCGCCACATTGCGCGCCAAGTTCCACGCTGCTTTCCGCTGCCAATCGATCAACTGCCTTCCCGCGCGCACCAGACGATGGGCTGCGATGTCTCCGACCACGTTGGCCAGATCGCTTTCAACATCCCAGCGCAGGTTGCGCAATACGAAACCGATGCAGTCGGCCAGGCCGGCTGCGCCAGTGATCCGGGCGGAAGCCAGCAGCGCTGCCGGGTCGCCGAAGGCTCCGAGCAAATGCAGGGGGGTGGCACCGGATAGCGAGAGGGTGACCGTGGCCGGAGTGTCGCCATTCCTCTTGCGGAAGAAACCCTCCGGGGTGATTTCGAAATAAGAATGCAGGGGCGAGAACTCAAGCCGGACCGTCTGCCCGGCAAACGGAGTGAGCCGGTCGCGCGCCCAATCCTCGCCGGCGAGAAGGTGATTCAGACCGGCAATGAATGCTTGCTGCAGCATGAGTGCGGGCGCTTTCAGTTGACCTGCTGGATCCCGGCGACGACCCAACCTCTGCTTCCATCGACCGGCTTGCTCAGGTTCCATACCTCGTCGAACGCGGTGGCCGCGCCGTTCTCGGTTTCCCGAATCATGCCGCTAAAGCGGACGCTGGCGATGTGCCGCTCGGCCTCGGTGACGACTTCTAGGAGTTCGGCATTGAGCGTGACGACGTCCGTCTGCTGCCTGACGTTGCCGCGTTCCTCCATCTGCATCTTGATCTCGGCAAAAACCTCGGGGCTGACGAATTCGCGCATGTCGTCGAGGTTCCTGGCGTCATTGGCCGCCTGCAGCCGCACGAAGTTGAGTTTGGCGACGCGCAGGAAGGCCTCGCCGTCAAAACCTGGCGGGAGCGCTTCGGCAGTGGAATCTCCGAAAGCACCCGCCGGTGCGGGAGGAACGGCTGTGCCTTCCACGCCCGCATACTGCATTGGGGCAGGTGACGGGGGCGCACGTCGCATCAGGAGCTTGAGGACGAATACAACGGCCATGGCCAGCAGGGCGATCATGAAGAAGCTGGCGAACTCCTGACCCAGTCCGAAGTGCGAAAGGAGGGCTCCGATACCGAGTCCGGCGGCCAGTCCGGCGATCGGCCCCAGCCAGCTGCGCTTGGGCGCCGGGGCTGCGGTTGGTGAAGCGGGTGCGGCGGGGGCCGGCGTGGCCTGCCTGGTCGGCGCGGGAGCGGGCCGAGGAGCAACTGACCGCTGCATGCCGAATGAGCTGCCACCACCGAGCCGCTTGGCTTCCGCTTGGCCGACGCTCAGACCGCAGGCGACGAAAGCAACCACTACAGCGAGAAATACGTTCAGAAAGTGTTTCATCGAACTCTCCATCAGAATTTGAAACCGCGGTGCAGGGCGACCACGCCCAGCGTCAGGTTGAAATATTCGACTTTTTCAAAACCCGCCTGTTCCAATAGGGTCTTCAGGGTTTCCTGGTCGGGATGAACGCGGATCGACTCGGCGAGGTAGCGATAGCTGGCCTCGTCCTTGGTGACGAGTTCGCCGATACGCGGAATGACCTTGAACGAATAGAAATCGTAAAGCGGAGCCAGCGGCTTCCAGACATGCGAAAATTCCAGCACCAGCAACCGGCCCCCCGGGCGCAGGACGCGGAACATTTCGGCCAGCGCGCGATCCTTGTGCGTCATGTTGCGCAACCCGAAAGCCACGGAGACACAGTCGAAGTAGTCGTCCGGGAAGGGCAGTTTCTCGGCGTCGCATTGCGCGACCGGGAGGAGGTGTCCCTTGTCGGCGACGCGATCGCGGCCATTGGTCAGCATCGAATTGTTGATGTCGGTGAGCCAGACCTGCCCGCTTTTTCCGGCCCGCCGGGCAAAAGCGAGAGACAGATCCCCTGTGCCGCCCGCGACGTCGAGCACGCGCGATCCCTCGCGCACGCCGCTGCGGTCGATGGTGAAAGCCTTCCACAGCCGGTGCAGGCCACCGGACATCAGGTCGTTCATCAGGTCGTAGCGCTGCGCGACCGAATCGAAGACTCCGGCTACACGCCGCGCCTTTTCGGCCTCGGCCACCTGTTCATAACCGAAATGGGTCTGGTTTTGCGTATTCATCGTTTTACCTAGGTGGGGCCGTAAGTCGAAAAATCAACGCTTGATGCCGCAAGTGGGGGCGGGCGCTTCAGGAGCGACCGGGCATTCCGCGGGGTCGCGGCTGGCTCCGGCTTCCTTGAGCTTGTCGAGGTAGGCCTGCCAGAGCTCATCGCGATGGCTGCCCAGGCCATGCAGGATGTCCCAGGAATACAGGCCGCTCTCGTGACCGTCGGAGAATATCGGACGGATCGCGTAGTTACCAACGGGTTCGATGCGCACGATATCGATATCACGCTTGCCGATCTGCAGTTTTTCCTGTCCCAGACCGTGGCCGCGAACCTCCGCCGACGGTGAAAAGACCCGCAAGAACTCGAAACTGAGTTCAAAACGATCACCGTTGTCGAAGCTGATTTCGAGCATTCTCGATTTCTGATGCAGCTTGATTTCGGTCGGAGAGGGAGTGTCGGGACGCAAGCCGGCCATGATTGTCTTCGTGGAAAATGGAGGCGCTATCATAGCGCAAGTCAAGCAACCCACGTTTCAGGCTACGCGATGCCGGCCTTAAGGCTCAGGATACAAGCCTTGTGTGCCGCGAGCTTTGTCATCAAACTGTAATCCTGCCTTAATAAACTGGGAGCGTAAAAATTTCCGAGAGCCCGCTTGCAATGCCCGCGACGATCCTAGTTGTTGAAGACGAGCCCGCCATCCAGGAACTGATTTCTGCTGCCCTGCAGCATGCCGGCCACCGCGTGATGCGCGCCTATTCGGCGGAAGAGGCCGTTCCGCTGGTCAACGGAACCCTGCCGGACGTGGTGCTGCTCGACTGGATGCTCCCCGGCATGAGCGGCATCCAGTTCGCGCGGCGGCTGCGCGGCGAGGAGCGGACGCGCGAATTGCCGATCATCATGCTGACGGCGCGCGGCGAGGAGCAGGACAAGGTGTCCGGTCTCGACGCCGGTGCAGACGACTACCTGACCAAGCCGTTTTCTCCGCGTGAACTGGTGGCGCGGATCAAGGCCGTGTTGCGACGCCGTGCTCCGCAGATGACGGAAGACTGCGTCGAGGTCGAAGGCCTGCGCGTAGACCCCGTGACGCACCGGGTTACGGGCAACGGTCGCCAACTGGAACTCGGGCCGACCGAGTTCCGTCTGCTGCATTTCTTCATGACGCACCAGGAGCGCGTGTTCAATCGCACCATGCTGCTAGACCAAGTCTGGGGCGACCACGTCTTCGTCGAAGAACGGACGGTCGATGTGCATATCCGGCGCCTGCGGGCCGTCCTGGAATCAACGGGCCACGACGGCCTGATCCAGACGGTGCGTGGCAGCGGCTATCGCTTCTCGGTGTTGCCTGGTTGAGCGAGGCCGTCCGGCGAACCGCATGAAAGCACTCTGGGTCCGAACCTTCTGGCTGTTGCTGTCCGTTCTCGGTCTGGTCGTCTTGCCGGCGAAGCTTGCTTTCGGGACCTTCTGGAGTGTTGCCGCGCTCATCGCTTGCCTTCTGCTCATGCTCGGCTGGCATCTGGTCCATCTCGGGCAGTTGCTGGACTGGCAAGAGGGTCCGCTGGACGGCCCGCTGCCGCGCGGTCGCGGTGTCTGGGAAATCGCCTTCGCCGGTTTGCATCGCCGCGTTCGGGTCCGCCTGGGTCAGCAGCAGTCTCTGTCGGAAACGCTGGACCGCTTCATGCGCGCCTTCCAGGCACTGCCCGACGGGGTGATCGCCTTCGACCGCCACCAGCACATCGAGTGGATCAATGAACGGGCCGAATCCCATTTTGCCCTATCGGCCGCGAGCGATCGCGGACAGGCGTTAACCAATCTGATCCGCCAGCCCGATTTCGTGGCCTATCTCGAAAACGGAAAGTTCGATGAACCGCTGATCTACCGGGGTGGGCGGGTCGAGGGCCTGGTTCTGATGCTGCAGGTGATTCCCTATGGAGAGGACCACCGCCTGCTGGTGTCGCGCGATATCAGCCAGATCGAGCGCCTGGAAAACATGCGCCGGGACTTCATTGCCAACGTGTCGCACGAGCTCAAGACGCCGCTGACGGTGGTGGCCGGGTTTTCCGAGATGCTGGCCGAGAACTACGAGGACTATGGCGACGCCGAGATCAAGCATTACCTGACGCTGATCTGCGAACAGAACGGGCGCATGCAGCGCCTGATCGAGGATCTCCTGACTCTGTCCTCGCTTGAATCCGGTGCCGCACTGGCCAGCGAGGAACGTGTCGAGATCGAGCCGATGTTGCGCAGCATTTTCGCCGAAGCCCAGGCGCTGTCCGGCGGAAAGCATGAAATCGTCCTGTCAATCGAGGCACCTTCCGTGCTGGCCGGTTGCGCCAACGAGTTGCGTAGCGCGTTTGGCAATCTGGTTGGCAATGCGGTGCGCTATACGCCTCCGGGCGGAAAGGTAGATCTGACCTGGAGGGTGCGTCACGGGTGCGGGGAATTTGTGGTTGCCGATACCGGCATCGGTATCGCCGCGCAGCACCTGCCCCGGCTGACTGAAAGGTTTTACCGTGTAGACCGCAGCCGCTCGCGGGAAACCGGGGGAACCGGCCTGGGATTGGCCATTGTGAAACACGTGCTGACCCGTCATCAGGCGACCCTGGAGATCGAGAGCGAACTCGGCAAGGGGAGCCGCTTCGTGGCGCGCTTTGCCCGGCAACGGCTGCTGTCCTAATCTCGTTCTAACAGATATCGAAACCAATCCGTTCGAAGTCCGGTCCGACATCCAGCATGTGCTTCATGCGCACACGCCAGGCGCCATCGGTGAAGATTTCAAGGGTCCGTCCCGGCTTGAACCAGCCCGAGGGCACTACCAGGGATTGTTCGGCGCCGACCGATTCCAGCGCGGGCAACAGGAAGGCGCGCTGATACATCTCGCTTGATTCGCCAGCCAGATCAACCTGTCGTGCACAGATGGCGACCGGCAGGCCGGGCAGCGCCCTGATGCCGGCGATCAGACCGCCTTTGCTTTCCTGCATCAGCCAGGTGGCCTGCGCCAGCAGAAAGCGCTCTCCGTCGTGCGGACAGAGAGCCAGCAGTTGCCCGTGCACCATCTTCCGGCCACTGACGCTGCGTACCAGGCGAAAACCGTTGGCCGACTGGTTGACCACTTCCCATGTGTCCATGCTGTAGGTGGCCGCAAGCTTTTCCTGCTGGAATTGCAGGACCTGCTGCGGGTTTTCCTGGAATCGGAACGAAAACAGGCTTTCAAAGTCGTGCCGTGAGTAGATGCGGACATTCTCCGGTTGCTGGAATTCCTTGCCGAAGATGAAGTAGTGCATTTCCTCGAAGCCCGTGCACACCCGCGTGATCCCGGATGTGGCGTGGCGACGGTACTTGCGCGCGGCGCGCGCTTGCGACCACTGGCGCGACAGATGTTCCAGCAGACGGGCGCACTGGTGCGGCGTGCAATCGTCGCCCAAGGCGAGTTGGGATGGCGGGATGCGCTGTTTCAACTGCTGCCGGATGTGGCTGATTTGAATCGCCAGCCGCGAGGTGTCGAGACGTCTGATCTGGTCCGTCTGCAGGCATTCCGATGTCGGCCGCAGCGCTACGTCCTGCATGAGGTCGATGACGAACGGAGGCAGCGCTTCGCCGGGAACGGCGGGATGAATGCCGACCAAAGCCGACCAAGCCGCCGCCCAGCGCCGGACCAGCGTCTGATCCCGCAGTGACAGGCTGTAGCTGCCGGCCATGTCGGACAGCACGAAAGCAATGTAGGCGGCGGCACAATGCGTGTTGCAGGTGTGCGATTCGAGAATGTCCGGGATGGCGTGCGTCGAGACGTGCATCTCCTCGGACGTTCCGTAGTAACCGTGAAGATCGAGCCACAGCCCCCACGGCACCTCGCGGCGCGCGCGCTGGTGCTCGAGAATGGCCATGCCGGTGAAATGAATGCAACGGTGCAGGAGCGAAGCCAGGCGCTCGGGCGGCACGCCTTCCGCCTGGGCGGAACTCCGTTCAGCGCAGTGGGCGTAGGCCTGGGCGGCTTTCAGCCAGAGCAGGACGACCTGGCGAAAGAAGCGCTCCTCGACTTCGCCGAGCGGGATCGGCTTGTTCAAATAGCGCTTGGCCAGCTCTTCCGCGACGAAGGTCACGGGCAGGCGCGCGTGTTCCAGGAGCTGGAAATAGGTGGGCGTTTCGGGAGCCGAGGCGAGCAGGCTGTCGAGAAAGCGAACGAGATCGCCGATCGCCAGCTGCGGGTTGGCCAAGGGGATGCGCGCGATGATCTCGCTGCCGGTGGGGAAATCCGGGATGCTGAAAATGATCGGAGCGGGTGTGCTCATGGCTTTGCCTTGACGGG
>DBMG01000198.1 GCA_002304785.1 Candidatus Accumulibacter sp. UBA704
CCGGAAGACTTCATGTCCGCATTCGGTTCGGCGCGGTGGACGAGTTCGACGTCGCCATCGCTTTCCACCGCCTTCATGAATTCGTCGGTGACGGCGATCGAAACGTTGAAGTTGGTCAGGTCGCCTTTGTCCTTTGCATGGATGAACAGTTCGATGTCCGGATGGTCGCAGCGCAGCACGCCCATCTGCGCACCCCGGCGAGCGCCGGCGGATTCAACGGTTTCGCAGGAGCGGTCAAAGACGCGCATGTAGGATACCGGGCCTGACGCGCGCGACTGGGTGCCCTTGACTTGGGCGCCCTGCGGGCGGATCGAGGAGAAGTCGTAACCGACACCGCCTCCGCGGCGCATCGTTTCGGCCGCTTCGGCCAGTGCGCTGTAGATGCCAGGGCGACCGTCGACGAGTTCGACGATGGAATCGCCCACCGGTTGCACGAAACAATTTATCAGTGTGGCGGCAAGGGGAGTTCCGGCGGCCGAGTTGATGCGCCCGGCCGGAACAAAACCATTTTCCTGTGCCCAGAGAAAGCGCTCTTCCCATTTGCCGCGATTCTTCTCGTCTTCGTTCGCGGCAAGCGCCTTGGCGACGCGGCGGCGCACGTCGTGCACGTTTGTCTCGGGGCCCTTGGCGTATTTTTCGACGAGGACTTCGGTGGATATCTCCTGCTCGGTCATCGGAACGATCTCGGGAACTTCCGCAATCGCGGTCAGGGAGAGTTGCTGCGCATTCTGGCTCATGGTTTTGCCTTTCTGATGTTGCGTGTTCATGGTGACGCTTTCTGCCTTCTTTTGCCCTTTTCAATCAGAATTCTGCCGCTCGATGCCGGTGCGATTCAACAAATTAGTCAAGCATCATGAATTTCTGGAAGGTGGAACAGGGATCAAAGCTACTACATATAGTGGTATATGGCAAGAAGAACGCTAGATATAGTTGTTTTGGAAATTCTGCTGATACAAAAAAAGCTGTCGAATCACGCAATTGCGTATAGCGAAATTATGTTTCATAATATGGTTGATGCGCTGATTGACGTTGGTCATGCCCACCAGGATCTGCTCGCAAAATAGAGTGACGCAAAAAAACAGTCACGACCGACGCGGTGTGCTTTCAGCGACGCAAAGGGGATTTGTTGTCTTGATTCGCGCGATTGCCAGGCGCGATTGCGCGCTAATCGCGCGAAAGCGCAAGACAGCCGATCGACCAAGGCCTAACACGCGCCTACCATACGGGTCAGTGCGTCATGGAACCGGTGTTTTACAGGCAATTCAAGCGTGCCGAACGAATTGTCATGATGCTTTGTCGGCAGATGGTCCGGCCGTTTTGGCTGTGTCGCGGAACGTGGTCGCCTGTTGCGTGAGAATTTTTCGGGCGGTGTCTTGATTACTTCAGGGGAAAGAATAATGTTCGTCTTTGTATTGAATTGCGGCAGTTCTTCGTTCAAGTATCAGTTGCTCGACATGAGCAACGAACATCGAGTGGCAGTCGGGTTGGTGGAACGCATCGGGATGAAGGATTCCGTCTTGGCCTACGAGCCGGCAGGCGGTGAAAAGGTCAAGGAAACCACCGATATCGCCAACCACGAGGTGGCGATCAAAATGGTCCTGAGCAAGCTGGTTGACCCGGCAATCGGGGTCATTAAATCATTGACGGACATTGCCGCGATCGGCCATCGCGTTGTTCATGGCGCCGAAAAATTTTCAGGTTCTGTTCTCATCACCGAAGCGGTAATAGACGCGTTGAAGGAGAATATTCCGTTGGCACCCTTGCACAATCCGCCCAACATTACCGGCATCGAGGCCGTCCAAAAGGCCATGCCAGGTACTCCGAACGTTGGCGTTTTCGATACTTCGTTCCATGCCACGATGCCGCCGGAGTCGTATATCTACGCTTTGCCGTATGAATGGTATGAAAACTACCACGTGCGTCGCTACGGATTCCACGGCACTTCGCATCGTTTCGTTTCGGAACGCGCTGCGCAGATCCTGGGCATCGCCAAGGATCAGTTCAACTGCATCACTTGCCATATGGGCAATGGTTCCTCTTTCACTGCCGTAAAGGAAGGCAAGTCGTACGACACCAGCATGGGAATGACCCCGCTCGAAGGCATCGTCATGGGAACGCGCTGCGGCGACGTGGATGCCGGCATCCCAACTTATTTGGCGGCCAACGTCAATATGTCCTTTGCGGATATCGACAACGCCCTCAACAAGAAATCCGGGTTACTGGGTATTTCCGGGGTTAGTTCGGACATGCGGGATCTGTGGAAGGCAGCTTCGGAAGGGAATGCCCGTGCCAAGCTGGCGATCGACGTGCTGCGCCATCGCACGCTCAAGTACATCGGCGCCTACGCCATCGAACTCGGGCGCGTCGACGCCATCGTGTTTACCGGCGGCATCGGAGAGAACGACATCGCATTCCGTGCTTCGGTGGTTGAACGGCTTTCCACGCTTGGCATCAAGCTGGACCCCGAAGCCAACAACGTGCGCGGCCAGGAAGTGGTGATTTCAGCGCCCGATTCGCCAATCAAGGTGATGGTGGTGCCGACCAACGAGGAACTGGTGATCGCCCGCGATACCCGGGACATCGTCGCAAAGTAAATTTTTCCCGGTTTTTTTCGCGACAAAGGCGGCCGAGGCCGCCTTTGTCGTTCATGATACGCGTGCGGATCACGTTATTTAGCGGAGAAAAGTCTTGAAAGTGCTCGTTCCCGTCAAGCGGGTGGTCGATTACAACGTTAAGGTTCGCGTCAAATCGGATGGTTCCGGCGTCGAGACAAGCAACGTCCGGATGTCAATGAATCCGTTCGACGAGATCGCTGTCGAAGCGGCTGTGCGGCTCAAGGAGTCCGGGGCAGTCACGGAAATCGTTGCTGTTTCGGCTGGAAACGCCGGTTGCCAGGATACATTGCGCACGGCTCTGGCCATGGGAGCGGATCGCGGAATGCTCATCGAGACGGAAACCGAATTGCAGCCGCTGGCGGTTGCCAAGTTGCTGAAAGCGGTCTGCGACATGGAGCAACCGCGCGTCGTTTTGTGCGGCAAGCAGGCGACCGATGATGATGCAAACCAGACGGGCCAGATGCTGGCTGCGCTTCTGGATTGGCCGCAAGCGACGTGCGCATCGCAGATCGTGCTGTCGAGCGATACGGCCACGGTGGTTCGCGAGATCGATGGCGGCCTGGAGACGGTGGAAATCGACCTGCCCGGGGTGGTAACGGCCGACCTGCGCTTGAATGAGCCGCGCTATGTCACGTTACCCAACCTCATGAAGGCGAAGAAGAAGCCGATCGATGTCATTCTGGCGGCGACGCTGGAGGTCGATATCGCCCCGCGACTGGCCACGCTCTGGGTGGCCGAGCCTCCGGCGCGGCCAGCCGGCGTGAAGCTGAATAACGTCGCCGAGCTGGTGGCGCATCTCAGGAACGCCGGGGTTATCGCATGAACGTCCTGCTGCTTGCCGAGCACGACAATGCCGCATTGAATGAGGCTACCGCGAACACGTTGGCAGCGGCCTGCCTGATTGGCAGCCATATCGATGTCTTAGTCGTCGGGAATGAATGCCGTCCGGTTGCGGAAAAGGCAGCACGGCTGGCCGGGGTTTCGCATGTCCTGCTCGTCGAGGCCTCTCACCTGGCCGATGGGCTGCCGGAAAATATTGCGGCCCAGTTGGTTGCCATGGCGGCGGGCTACACGCATATCCTGGCACCGGCAACGAGTACCGGCAAGAGCGTCATGCCTCGGGTGGCGGCCGCGCTCGATGTCGCGCAGATTTCGGAAATAATTGCCGTCGAGTCGCCCGATACGTTCACTCGCCCGATCTACGCCGGGAATGCCTTGCTGACCGTAAAATCGTCGGATCCAGTGAAGGTCATGACCGTTCGTGCAACCGCTTTCCCGGCGGTGGGCGAGGATGGATGCGCCCCCATTGAGAGCGTTGCCGCGGTCGCCGATCGTGGGAGGAGCCGCGTGGTTTCGCGCGACCTGACGCGATCCGGACGTCCGGAGCTGGCATCCGCCGATACCATTGTTTCCGGCGGGAGAGGGCTGGCCAGCCGGGAGAACTTTCATGCCGTGCTCGAGCCTTTGGCCGACAGGCTCGGAGCGGCGCTGGGCGCCACTCGTGCAGCCGTCGATGCGGGGTTCGTTGCGAACGATCTACAGATCGGACAGACGGGCAAGATCGTCGCGCCGCAGCTCTATATCGCCGTCGGGTTGTCGGGGGCCATCCAGCATCTGGCGGGGATGAAGGACAGCCTTATCATCGTGGCCATCAACAAGGATGCGGAAGCGCCGATCTTCCAGGTGGCCGATTTCGGCCTGGTCGGAGACCTGTTCGAACTCGTCCCGGCGCTGACGAAGGCTCTCGATTGAGGAGCCAAATGCGCCCGCATGAGTTTAGAATGACGAAGTGATCATGCGATCGAGAAGGAGTCAAAAGTGAGTCCAGCGATTCCTCGCGTCTCTGAGGCATTCCGTGAAGCGTTTGCTGCCGCGAAAGTCGGGGAACTCAATTTCCCGACCAGCCTGGATGCCAGCCGGCGCGTGCTGAAAGCGGTGGAGAATCCGGATATCGGCCTAGCGACCCTGGCCAAGATCGTGGTTTCCGAGCCGCTGTTGTCGGCCAAGGTGATCCGGCTGGCCAATTCAGTGGCGATGAATCCGACCAATCAGGTCATCCGCGATGTACGGCTGGCGGTGGTGCGGGTCGGCATGGACCCGATCAAGGCCCTGGCCATGGTGCTGATCATGAATCAGCTGCGCCAGTCGCAGCGGCATAGCGGCACCCGCAATCTTTCCAACCGCCTGTGGGAACGCAGTGTCAACGTCGCGGCGCTGGCGTATGTCATCGCCAAGAAGATGACAACGCTGAATCCGGACGAAGCCATGTTCGCCGGCATCGTGCATGACCTCGGTCGCTTCTTTCTCTTGTCGCAAGCCGCCGATTACCCGGAACTGCTGGAGAATCCCGAAGCGCTGGCGGTGACCATCAACGACTTGGCGGAGCGCGCGACGCGGATGGTGCTTGGCGAGCTCAACCTGCCGGCTTCGGTCGTCGACGCGGTACTCGCCTCGAGGCAGTATGGAAAAACCATGCCGCCAGCGACGCTGGGCGATGTTCTGTTCGTTGCCGGCGCTTTATCCTCCCGGCATGATCCGTTCAACGAACTCGATGCGCGCGTGATACCGATTGCCAATACCGCAGCAGCACTCGGGCTTGATCAAAGCACGGTGGCGGAAGTCGTCGCTGCTTCGGGCGACGAAATCTACTCGATTGTCGTCGCACTCGAGTCGTGAATCGTGGATCGTAGATTCCGGGGCCTGCCCGGTCGCCTGTTGACCCTTGCGGTAATCGTGCTCGGCGGATGTGGAGTGGAGACCGCCGGAACGGCGGCTGGCGTGGCCAAGCTTCAGGCCGAACAGGCGAAGCAGGGCAAGGAAACTCTGGACGCCGTCAGGGCAAATCTCGATGCCGCTGCGCAAGCGTCGCAGGACAAGCTCAAGCGCGCCGAAGAGGGCGAGCGTACACCTTGAGCGCCCCCAGGGCCGGGCTACGCCCAGCCCGCCCCCCGAGGGGGGGCAAGAAAACTCGGGGCGGCCCTTCGTTTTCTTGAGAGTTTCAGGTGTCCGAGTAATTCGGACCTTCACCCCCCTGCGGCGCGACCCACACGATATTCTGGGTCGGGTCCTTGATGTCGCAGGTCTTGCAGTGAACGCAATTGGCGGCGTTGATCTGCAACCGGGCTTTGTTGCCGTCGTCCGGCACGATCTCGTACACCGCGGCCGGGCAATAGCGTTGCTCCGGCGCGTCGAAAAGCGCGAGGTTTGTGGCTATCGGAACCGACGCGTCCTTCAACTTCAAGTGGCACGGCTGGTTTTCTGCGTGACTGGTGTTCGACAGGTACACGGAGGACAGCCGGTCGAACGTTAGCACCCCGTCGGGTTTCGGGTAGTCGATCGGCCTGCATTGGGCCGCCTTCTTCAGCCTGGCGTGATCCGGCGCCGCGTGGTGCAGTGTCCACGGCGCCGCGCCGCGAAACAGCAGCTGATCGATACCGAACATCACGCTGCCGAGCGCCAGTCCCTTGCCCATCCATGGCTTGAAGTTGCGGGTGCGCCGCAACTCGTCGTGCAGCGCACTGTTGCGGAAAGCGCCCGGGAAAGCTGTCAGTTCATCGCTGCTGCGGCTGGCCGTGAGTGCCGCGAAGCAGGCCTCGGCGGCCAGAGCTCCCGAGGCGACGGCGGCATGGGATCCCTTTGTCCGAGCCGCGTTGAGAAAACCGGCTTCGTCGCCGATCAAGGCACCGCCCGGAAAAACCAGCCGGGGCAGCGATTGCAACCCGCCCGCGGTAATCGAGCGGGCGCCGTAGGCGATGCGTTTCCCGCCTTCAAGGAAACCCCGCAGGGCCGGATGCGTCTTGAAACGCTGGAATTCTTCGAACGGGGACAGGAAGGGGTTGTCGTACCCCAGTCCGGTGACGAAACCGACCGACACCTGTCGTTTATCCGTGTGATACAGGAAGCCGCCGCCATAAGTCTGCGAATCGAGCGGCCAGCCGCCGGTGTGCATGACCAGGCCGGGCCGATGTTTCTCCGGACTGATTTCCCAGACTTCCTTGATCCCCAGCCCGTACACCTGCGGATCGACTCCCCGGCGCAGATTGAAGCGTTCTTCTAGTTGTTTTCCGAGATGGCCGCGCGATCCTTCGGCGAACAGGGTGTAGCGGGCGTGCAAGTCCATGCCGGGTTGATAGGACAGCCCGGGTTGTCCGTTTTTGTCCAGCCCCATGTCGCCGGTGGCCACACCCTTGACCGAACCATCATCGTGGTACAGCACTTCCGCTCCGGCAAAACCCGGATAAATCTCGACGCCCAGGGTTTCGGCCTCGTGTCCGAGCCAGCGGCAGAGGTTGGCGAGACTGCAGACGACGTTGCCCGCGTTATGAAAACAGGCAGGAAGAAACGCATTGGGGATCCGGAAACTCTTGCTCTCGCCCAGAATCATGAAACGCTCTTCGCCGACCGGCACGATTCCCGGCGCACGCAGGTGCCAGCCGGGCAACAACGCGTCGAGGGCAACCGGATCCATGACCGTGCCTGACAGAATGTGACCGCCGATTTCGGCGCTCTTCTCGATCAGGCAGACGCTGATCTCCGAGGACAACTGCCGGAGGCGGATCGCCGCCGCCAGCCCGGCCGGGCCGCCGCCGACGATCAACACGTCGTAGGTCATTGATTCGCGGGTCATGGAAGGTATCGCCAAAAGTGTTCTTTTGCTTTTCGGGATCGGATCGTATGGAATAGAGGAGCGTGGCGTCAAGAAACCGAGAGATGGAGAACTTTAATGAGCGCAATCGGCAATTTCCTGTGGTTCATCCTGGGAGGCGTATTCATGGGACTGGGTTGGTGGCTGGCCGGTTTGCTGGCTTTCGTCTCGATCATCGGCATTCCGTGGGGGCGCGCTTGCTTCGTGATCGGCAATTTCACCTTCTTCCCGTTCGGCAAGGAGGCCATTGACCGTGAGGAGCTTTCGGGTGAGCGGGATATGGGCACGGGAAGCCTCGGCGTTGTGGGAAACATCGTCTGGTTTCTCCTGGCCGGCTGGTGGCTGGCCATCGGGCACGTCATGTCGGCGATTGCGTGTTTCGTGACGATCATCGGCATCCCGTTCGGCATTCAGCACCTCAAGCTGGCAGGAATTGCGCTGGCTCCCATCGGCAAGACCATCGTAACCAAGGAACTGGCGGAAGCAGCACGCAACAACAAGGCAAAGGCGGACTTGGTCGGAATCAGGAAGAACGGCCGTTAGCATCGGCGTTGCCGGCTCGCGCGCTGAATCCCGGCTTGCACCGGGATCACCTACTACTCGAGCTTACGCGGATGGCTCAGTCCTTGCCGCAGCACTGCTTGAATTTCTTGCCGCTGCCGCATGGGCAAGGATCGTTGCGGCCAATCTTCGGTTCGCCGTTGCGGATGGGTTCGAGACCGCGCTTGGCGATCCAGAAGCGATAGATGTCGGTGACCGCCTGCGGCAGGTCTTCTTCGCATTCTTGTTCGATTTCAGCACGCTCTTCGCCCTGCGGCCATTCTTCGCCGTGTTCCTTGGCTGCGGCTTCCGCCTCGCCGGTGAGCACCATTAACGGGAACAGGCGCTCATCCAAGTAATTGACCTGATCCTCAGCGTCTTCGCTGTCGTCTTCCTCGAAGTACTCGAACCAGTCTTCCTCGGCCTGATCGACGCCGGCCAGATAGGCCTGGCACCACGGCAGGTAGTCGCTCGGACTGTCGTCGCCTTCATCCTTCGGATAGAGCAGCAACACGGGAGGATTGCCGGCCGCGAGTTCAGCCTCGAGAGCCTGGGCAAAGCGCCGGATGATTGCGGCCGCTTCCTGGCCGGCGGCGCTATCCAGGGCTTCGTCGCTGCCCAGAATGTCAATCAGCCGGTCCTCCTCGGGGATCGGTTGCGGGCCTGAGAGGGCGGCGCACAGATACCCTTGGAGTTCGTCGAGACGCATGGATTCCTCGAGCGCCGGGTCGTCCAGGAGGAATTCAAGACGGTCGAGATGTTCATCGTCGAGTTGGGCCTGCATGCTGTCCTGTTCTGTCATGGCGCTTATCCTCGCGTGTTGGATTGCGTGGCAAAATCGGCAAGTTCGACTGCGGGCTCGGGTTTCCAGCCTTTCTTGCGGTGTTCGGCAACGACATTGGTGAAAATGCCGCCGCGCACGAAAAACTTGGCAGTTACGCGCATGAAACGTGGTTTGATCGCCTTAACCAAGTCATCAAGAATGCGGTTGGTGACGGCCTCGTGGAAACATCCTTCGTCGCGGAACGACCAGACGTAGAGCTTGAGGCTTTTGAGTTCGACACAGGTTTTTTCGGGGATGTAGTCGACGATCAACGTGGCGAAATCCGGCTGGCCGGTTTTCGGGCACAGACAGGTAAATTCCGGGATTTCCATGTGAATGCGGAAATCACGGTGCGGCGCGGGATTCGGGAAGGTTTCGAGGGTCTTGGTCGGCTGGGTCGTCATGGCTCAAACGGTTGGGGCAAACAAAATGATATTATAGGCGCCCCGATACGCCAGTGCGCCGTCATACTGCGGTTACAGTAACTTTTTTACGCAGCCTCAAGGGCTGCGTTCTGCTTGATGCGTCTGACAAAACTCAAACTCGCCGGATTCAAGTCGTTCGTCGATCCGACGACTATTGCCCTGCCCGGGCAACTGGTCGGCGTAGTCGGCCCGAACGGTTGCGGCAAATCCAACGTGATGGACGCCGTGCGCTGGGTGTTGGGCGAATCCAAAGCCTCGGAGTTGCGCGGCGAGTCGATGCAGGACGTGATCTTCAACGGTTCTGGCACCCGCAAAGCGGTGTCGCGCGCTTCCGTCGAACTGGTTTTCGACAACTCGCTCGGGCGTATCGCCGGGCAGTGGTCGCAGTACACCGAGTTGTCCGTCAAGCGCGTTCTGACGCGCAACGGCCAGTCCGAGTACTACATCAACAACCTGCATGTTCGGCGCAAGGACATTACCGACCTGTTCCTCGGTACCGGCCTCGGACCGCGCGCCTACGCCATCATCGGGCAGGGCACGATATCGCGCATCATCGAGGCGCGACCGGACGAACTACGCGTCTTTCTTGAGGAAGCGGCGGGAGTCACCAAGTACAAGGAGCGTCGCAAGGAAACGGAAGGCCGGCTGGCCGATACCCGCGAGAACCTGACGCGCGTGGAGGACATCCGCACCGAACTCGGTTCCCAGATGGAGCGCCTCGAGGGGCAAGCGGCCATCGCCAGGCAGTACCGGGAGTACAACGATCAACTGACGCGCAAGCAGCAATTGCTCTGGCTCTTGCGCCGGAACGAGGCGCAAGCCGAGCGGGAACGAATGGCGCGCGAGATCGAGCAGGCGATCAACCAACTCGAAGGGCAGACCGCCGCCTTGCGGGAAACAGAAGCTCGCCTCGAAGAGGCGCGAGAGAGTCATTTTGCGGCGAGCGACGGCCTGCACAATGCGCAGAGCGAACTGTTCACCGCCAACGCGGAAGTGGCCCGTCTGGAAGCGGAAATCCGCCATCGCCGCGAGTCGCAGCACGAGTATCAGTCGCGGCTGGCGCAATTGAGCGATGACCGGGTTCACTGGCAGGAACAGGTCGAGAAGCTCGAGTCCGAACATGAGCGCTGGCAGGAGTTGGCTGTTCTGGCGGACGAACGCGTCGAACAGGGAGAGATGCGCCTGGCGGCGCAGCAGGAGCGCCTGCCGTTGGCCGAGGACGCGCATGCCGCAGCGCAGGAGGAAGTCAATCGCCAGCGCAACGATCTGGCCCAGGCCGACAAGCGCCTGCAGGTTGAGATTGCCAATCGCGGCCATGCCCAGCGTTCGTTGCAGATCATTGCCGGTCGCCGTGAGCGGCTGCAGCAAGAGCGAGAGGCGCTGCCGGTGCCGGATAGCGCGGAGTACGAATTCAAACAGGAGTCTCTCGCCGAATTGCGCGAGCGCATCACTGAAGCGCAGGAAGACGTCATCAGGCACCAGAAGGAATTGCCACTGCTCGACCAACAGCGCCGGGAAGTCCTCCTGCAGGTCCAGCACGCACAGAAGGAGCGCGCCGAAGTGCATGCCCGCCGGACGGCGTTGGAACAGTTGCAGAAGCGGGTGCAGAGTGACGGCAAACTCGGGGATTGGCTGCATCGGCATCGCATCGACAACCGCCATCCGTTGTGGAAATCACTGCACGTCGAGGCCGGGTGGGAAGACGCTGTCGAGGCGATCCTGCGTGAACGGCTCAGCGCGCTTCCCGCCGAGTTGGTCGATCCGGCATGGAGCAAGGACCGTCCGGGCAGCAAGCTGACGCTGTTGTTGCCTCTGGAGGATCTGTCGTCGGCCGAGAAAAAGGGAGGTTTGCGGACGAAGATCCGGTGCGACGATTCCAGGTTCGCGGCGGTTCTGGACGGTTGGCTGGGCGATGTACAGACCGCTCCGGACCTGGCGGCTGCTCTGGCTCTCCGAGAGAACCTGACGGACTCCGCATGCTGTGTTACGCCGGGAGGCGATGTGGTGACGCGACAGAGTGTCACCTTTTTCGCGCCGGATGCCGCGGAACACGGGTTGCTCGAGCGGCAGCGCGAAATAGAGGGTCTGGGGAGCGTCATTGACGATCTGGAGGATCGCGTCGAGCAGGAGCAGGCGCGCCTGGTCGAGATCGAAACACGCATGGCCGACGCGCAGAGCAGCTTGCAGGCGGCGCGCAAGTACCTCGACGACCTGCAGGAACAGGCACATGCAATCCAGGTCGAGACGCTGAAACTGGCACAGGCGCTGGATCGTTTCCGCGACCGTCAGGCGCAGATCGATGCGAGCCTGGAGGAAATGTCCGCCGAAGAAGAAGCTGAGAACGAGCGGCTGTTCGTTGCCGACGAGGCCATCGAAGCGCAGCGCGAGCAAATTCGTGAATTACAGCAAGTGATGGGTTCGGCGCTGGCAAGCCTGGAGCGGGCCGAGCGCGCGCTGCGCGACGAACGCGAACAGGTCAATGCCGTCGAGCGTGAATTGCGCGAGGCACAGTTCTCCCAGCGCGAATGCCGCGGCAAGATCGAGGAGTTCGCCAACAACCGCACGCTGGCGAAGAAACAGATCGATCGTATCGTCGATGAACTTGCCCGCTGCGAGGAAAGCGCGGTGGCCATGCAGGCCGAGGATCTTGAACCGAAGCTGCAAGAAGCGCTCGATCACCGGATTGCTCGCGAACAGGGGCTTGCCGTAGCGCGCGATGCCCTGGAAACCGCGGCCTCGACGTTGCGCGGCCTTGAAGAACAACGCATGAAGGTCGAGCAAAGCCTCGAACCTTTGCGCGAGCGGACCGGTGAACTCAGGCTCAAGGAACAGGCCGCGGCGCTCAACGTCGAACAACTGGCCTCGCAGTTGCTCGAAGTGAAGGCCGACGAGCAGAGCCTAGCCACCGAATTGGAAGGCGCTCGCCCCGGGCCCCTGCAAAGCGCCATCTCCGGGTTGCAGCGCTCCATCGAATCCCTCGGCGCAGTCAATCTCGCCGCGCTCGAAGAACTCGAATCCGCGCGAGAACGTAAGGGGTTCCTGGACGCACAGTCGGAAGACCTCACGCAAGCGATGGAGACGCTGGAGAACGCCATCAGGCGCATCGACCGCGAAACGCGCGATCTGCTGCAATCAACCTATGACGCGGTCAACAAGAGTTTTGGCGAGCTGTTCCCGATTCTTTTCGGAGGTGGCGAGGCCAAGCTGATCATGACCGGAGAGGAAATCCTGGATGCCGGCGTGCAGGTGATGGCGCAACCGCCCGGCAAGAAGAACTCGACGATTCACCTGCTTTCTGGCGGTGAGAAGGCCCTTACCGCGATTGCTCTGGTGTTTTCGATGTTCCAGCTCAATCCGGCGCCGTTCTGTCTGCTTGACGAAGTGGATGCGCCACTGGACGATACCAATACCGAACGTTTTTGCGCGATGGTGCGGCGCATGTCGGCGAACACGCAATTCCTGTTCATCAGCCACAACAAGATCGCCATGGAAATGGCGCAGCAGCTGGTGGGGGTTACGATGCAGGAATCGGGCGTATCGCGCATCGTCGAGGTGGATATGGCAGAAGCGTTGCGCATGCGCGAACAGATCGTTTAGGACACAAGATGACCGAACTGCAGATGGGCTTAATTGGGCTGGGGGCGTTCGCCGTGGTTGGCGTGGTGGCTTACAACAAGTGGCAGGAGGTTCGCCAGCGCAGGCAAGCCGAGCAGGCGCTGCAAGCGAACCATCCGGATGTGCTTCTTGACGACGCGCGGGATCCCGAAGTCCCTGCCGGGGAGGCAGAAGAGCGTACGAGTTCGTTTGCGATCTCGCCACCGCAAGAGATTTCATTCAACGATCCGGGGCCGGCGGCTGAACGTATCGAACCGGTGCTGTTTCTCGACCCGGAGCCCGAAGAATTGCCGGCAGCGGAGCCGGAACAAGATTTGACGGCCGAACCGGAAGAGCCGAAGGTTGTGCCTGTCCCTGATGTGCCGCATTCGTCGCAAACCATCGTATCCCGTGATGCCGGTTCCGCAACCGGCGAGCAGGCCGCACCTGCGGCTGAAGCTTCGGAAGATCTACACCTGCTTTCTCCGCGAATCGATTTCACGGCTTCCATCGACGCCGTCGAACCGGTTCCCGCGTCTCGCATTCTCGATGCGCAGCGCGAAGCACTGGCGCGAGTGCGCAAGCCAGTGCGCTGGATCGGCTACAACGAGGAGGCCGGCGAATGGGAGCCGATATCGGGGCAGACGGAACGGGAATACCGGCATATTCGGGCCGGCCTGCAACTCGTCAACCGGCAGGGCCCGGTCAGCGAGAATGACCTGGCAATCTTCTCGGTGGCCATGCAGGATCTGGCCGACCAGCTTATGGGCATCGTCGAACTTCCCCTGCGCCAGCAGGCACTGGATGCGGCCATCCGGCTCGACGAGTTTTGTGCGAGTGTGGATATCCAGATCGGCATCAACGTGATCAGCCAAGGACAGGTCTTTCCCGGAACCAAACTGCGTGCTTTGGCCGAGGCCGCCGGAATGACGATCGACGCGGCAAAGCGTTTTGTTCGGTGTGATGACGACGGAAATGTGCTCTATGTGATGCTGAACCAGGAAGCAGCCGGCTTTTCCGCGGAGATGATGAAGACAATGAGCACGCACGGACTGACCTTCCTGCTTGACGTGCCGTGCGTGGCGCATGGCGAACGGGTGTTCAACCAGATGGTGGATCTGGCCCGGCGTTTTGCCGACGTGCTGCATGGCGCCTTGGTCGACGACAACCGCCGGCCGCTGTCGGAAACCGCCCTGGAGCCGATCCGCAAGCAGATCGGTCATTATCAGGCACAAATGGCCGCGCAACACCTGCCTGCAGGCAACCCACTGACCCTGCGGCTGTTTTCCTGAACCCGGGTTCCGATGACATGAACGTCGAAGAACGGGCACGGCAGCTTCGCGCCGAAATCGAGCAGCACAACCATCGCTACTACGTTCTCGACGATCCGCTGATTTCGGATTCGGAGTACGACGCCCTGTTCCGGGAATTGCAGGCGATCGAGGCGGCGCACCCGGAACTGCTGACCCCCGATTCTCCGACACAACGTGTCGGTGGCAGAGCGCTCGACATGTTCCAACCGGTACGCCACGCGGTGCCGATGCTGTCGATTCGCACCGAGACCGACACCGAGGCATCCGGCGCGTTCGCTTTCGACAACCGAGTGCGCAACCTCCTCGCACTTGGCGAAAACGATCCACCGGTCGAGTATGCCGTTGAGCTGAAATTTGATGGATTGGCCATCAATCTGCGTTACGAGAACGGCGTTTTGGTTCGCGCGGCGACACGCGGCGACGGGGAGACCGGCGAGGAGGTGACCGACAACATACGTACCGTCGGGCAGATACCGCTGCGTCTGCACACCCGAACTCCGCCGGAAGTACTGGAAGTGCGCGGCGAGATCTACATGAAGCGCGCCGACTTTGAACGATTCAATGCGCGAGCTCAGGCAGCCGGCGAGAAGACGTTGGTCAATCCCCGCAATGCCGCGGCTGGCAGCATCCGCCAACTCGATTCCAGAATCGCGGCCAGCCGGCCCTTGTCCTTCTTCGCTTACGGCTTGGGACAGGTGCGGGGCTGGGAACTGCCGGCAACGCATGGCGGCGTGCTCGACGCACTGCAGGCGCTCGGCCTGCCGGTTTGCAGCGAGCGCGCCGTGCTGCTCGGGCCGCAGGCGCTGGCCGATTTTCACGCGCGGATCGGTGAGTGGCGCAGTCAGTTGCCCTTCGATATCGATGGCGTGGTGTACAAGGTCAATTCGCTGTCGATACAGCGGGAACTCGGTTTCGTCTCGCGCGAGCCGCGTTGGGCCGTGGCGCACAAGTATCCGGCCGAAGAGGCGACAACCGAGGTGCTCGGCATCGATATCCAGGTCGGCCGCACCGGCGCGCTGACGCCCGTGGCCCGCCTGGCGCCAGTATTCGTCGGCGGCGTCACGGTGACTAACGCGACGTTGCATAACGAGGACGAGGTGCGGCGCAAGGACGTGCATATCGGCGATACCGTGATTGTGCGCCGAGCCGGCGACGTGATTCCCGAAGTCGTGCGCGTGATTCCAGAGAAGCGCCCCATCCTGGCGCCGGATTTTGTCATGCCGCAAGCGTGTCCGGTATGTGGTTCACACGTGGTGCGCGCCGAGAACGAGGCCGTGGCGCGCTGCAGCGGCGGGCTATACTGCCCGTCACAGCGCAAGCAGGCGCTGATCCATTTCGCATCGCGGCGGGCGATGGACATCGAAGGACTCGGCGACAAGCTGGTCGAGCAACTCGTCGACCACGACATCGTGCATACCCCCGCCGATTTCTACGCTTTGGGCATGTCCGCGCTGGTAAACCTGGAGCGGATGGCCGAGAAATCCGCGGCGAATCTTTTGGCCGCGATCGAAAAGAGCAAGCGCACTACGCTGGCGCGCTTCATATACGCGCTTGGCATTCGCAACGTCGGCGAAACCACGGCGAAGGATCTGGCGCGGCACTTCGGCAACCTGGAACGCTTGCTGCAATCCGATGAAGAAGCGCTCATGCGGGTGGTCGATGTCGGGCCCGTGGTGGCGCAAAGCCTCAGACAGTTCTTCAATGAGCCGCACAACCTCGAAGTGATACGCCAGTTGCGCGAGCGGGGCGTCACGTGGGCGGAGGGCGACGGTTCGCCGACGAGCACCGGCAAGCTGACCGGCAAGACCTTCGTCCTGACCGGAACGCTGCCTTCGTTGAGCCGGGAAGAAGCGAAGGCATTGATCGAAACGGTCGGCGGCAAGGTCAGCGGATCGGTGTCAAAGAATACAGACTATGTGGTGGCCGGAGCGGAAGCGGGGTCGAAGCTGGAAAAGGCGAGGGAGTTGAATCTCAATGTCATTGATGAGGCACAATTACGCCTTCTTGTCGAAACGTGAAAGGATAAATCCATGAAAAAAGTCAGAAAGGCCGTCTTTCCCGTCGCTGGTCTCGGTACGCGCTTCTTGCCGGCGACCAAGGCCAGCCCGAAAGAAATGATGCCGATCGTCGACAAGCCGTTGATTCAGTATGCAGTCGAGGAAGCTGTAGCCGCCGGCGTGACCGACATGGTCTTCGTCACCGGCCGGACCAAACGCGCCATAGAGGATCACTTTGACAAGGCCTACGAACTCGAAAGCGAACTGGCGTTGCGCAACAAGACGGAGATGCTGGAATTCGTTCGCAATCTGCTGCCGAAAAACATCAACTGCATCTACATCCGCCAACCCGAGGCGCTTGGGTTGGGGCATGCCATTCTGTGTGCCAGGCCGGTGATCGGCGATGAACCATTCGCCGTGCTGCTGGCCGATGATCTGCTGGACGGCGAGCCACCGGTCATGAAGCAGATGGCTGATGTGTTCGACTATTACCGCTGCTCGGTCATTGGCGTCCTCGACGTGCCGCTCGCCGACACGCGCAGCTACGGCATCGTCAAATCGTCTTCCGTGGCCGAGCGACTCGAGCGGATCGAGGCCATCGTCGAAAAGCCGAAGCCTGAAGAAGCGCCGTCGACGCTCGGCGTGGTGGGGCGATACATCCTGACGCCGCGTATTTTTCATCACCTGGAAAACGTCACGCCGGGTTCCGGTGGCGAAATTCAGTTGACCGATGGCATTGCCTCGTTGCTGCGCGAGGAACAAGTCTTGGCGCATCGCTATCAGGGAACGCGTTACGATTGCGGTTCCAAACTGGGCTACCTGCAAGCCACCGTTGAATTCGGGCGGCGCCATCCGGAAGTGGGCGCCGATTTCACCAACTATTTGAAACATCTGGACGAGGCATGACAGACATAAAAGAAGCGAGGGATCTCCTCGCCGGGGCGGAACTGATCTATTCCGCGGAAACCGTGGCAGAGGCAGTCAGCCGGGTTGCCGCGGAAATCACGGCAAAACTGGGGGACAGCAATCCTCTGTTGTTGTGCGTCATGAGCGGCGGCGTGCCGTTTGCCGGCCAACTCATGACCCAGTTGCTGTTTCCCCTCGATTTCGACTACATGCACGTCACGCGCTACGGCCAGGAGACTTCGGGCGGGGCGTTGTCATGGCGTTCCGCTCCCTGGACGCCGGTCAAGGGAAGAACCGTGCTGATCCTGGACGATATTCTTGACGAGGGCCTGACACTGGCGGCGATTGTCGAGCGAATGAAGGAACTCGGCGCAACAGCCTGTTATACCGCGGTAGCAACCGACAAGCTCAACGGGAAACAAAAACCCATCAAGGCGGATTTCGTGGCGCTGACGGTCCCGGACCGCTTCGTCTTCGGCTACGGGATGGACGTGCGCGGCAAGTGGCGCAATCTCCCGGCAATCTATGCGATGAAGGAAGAATGAGATGCTGGCGGTCATTGGTGGTAGCGGGCTGACACAACTGGCGAATCTCGATGTATCGCACCGTGAGGTCCTGCGCACGCCATACGGCGAGCCTTCCGGTGCCGTCACTTTCGGTCAGATTTGCGGCCGCCCGGTGGCCTTTCTGGCCCGGCACGGGTACGGACACACCATTCCCCCGCACGAGGTAAATTATCGGGCGAATATCTGGGCGTTGACCAAGCGGGGCGCGAAAGCCATCGTCTCTGTGGCTTCGGTCGGCAGCATCCGACCGGAACTGAAGCCCGGAGATGTGGTGATCCCGCACCAGATCATCGATTACACCTGGGGCAGGAAGAGCACATACCACGAGGGCCAGGACAGTCCGGTCGTGCATATCGATTTCACCGAACCGTATGACCGCTCGCTGCGTGAGTTGCTGATCAAGGCGGCGGGAATCGCCGGGGTGGCGATCAGCGATTCGGCGGTCTACGCGGCGACGCAGGGGCCGCGACTCGAAACGGCGGCTGAGATCGATCGCCTGGAACGCGACGGAGCGGATCTTGTCGGCATGACCGGCATGCCGGAAGCGGCTTTGGCCAGGGAGTTCGGGGTTCCTTATGCAGCCATCAACCTGGTGGCGAACTATGCGGCCGGTCGGGCTGACAGTCAGCATGGCATCAGCTTCGATACGATTGAAACTGTGCTGCAGGAGTCCATGGGCCGTGTCCGTACCATCATCGAAAGCCTGGTCGGCTGTGGCGATCCGTCCTGTTCTTAAGATGGGTGACCCCCGCCTGTGGCAGCGATCACAGGAAGTCGAGGATTTCGCTCATCCGGAGTTGCACTCCCTGATTCGGGACATGGAAGAGACCATGCGCCATCTTGAGGGAGCAGGCCTTGCCGCCCCGCAGATCGGCGTCGGACTGCGCGTGGTCATCTTCGGATTCGACTCCAATCCACGTTATCCGGACGCCGGCAGTGTGCCCTATACGATCCTGATCAACCCGGTTCTGACGCCGCTTTCAAATGATGTGCAGGAGGCTTGGGAGGGCTGTCTCTCGGTGCCCGGATTGCGCGGTGTCGTGCCGCGCTGGCAGCATCTGCGTTACGAGGGATTCGATCAGTTCGGGCGCACGATCGACCGGACGGTCGAAGGATTTCATGCCCGCGTGGTCCAGCACGAGACGGATCATCTGGACGGGGTGCTGTACCCGATGCGAATTCGCGATTTTCGTCAGTTCGGTTTCACCGACGTGCTATTTCCGGATTCGCCTGCGGTCGATTGAGGAAATCGACAGACCGCTAGCTCTTCAACTGATCCAGCAGTTCCGTTTCCAGCTTGATGCGGCTTGAGCTTTCTCCCAGGTCACCGCCGGTAATCAGGAAGGTGTCCTCGACACGTTCGCCCAGCGTCACGATCTTGGCTGTGTGCAGGTTGGCACCATGTGCGGCAAGAACCTGGGCAACCGTGTAGAGCAGACCGGGGCGATCGGCGGCACTGACAGAGAGAACGAACTGCGATCCCTTTTCATCGTGTTCGATGGTGACTTGCGGCTGGATCGGGAAATGCTTCACCTGGCGTGAGATGCGCCCGGAAGCTGGACCTTCGGGCGGGGTCTGTCTCGTCAGACGTTCCTTCAGTTCGTGTTCAATGTAGTTGATCATGCTCCGGTCGCTATCGCGTCCCGTAACGTCGAGCATGATGAAACTGTCGAGCGCGTATCCGTGTTTGGTGGTGTGAATGCGTGCGTCGAGAATGTTGTAACCGGCGCGGCCGAAGAATCCCACCATGCGGGCAAAGAGATCGCGCTGATCGCGCGTGTATGCCATGACCTCGATGCCGTCCCCGTGCGGATTCAAGCGCGCCTTGACGATGGGTTCGTCACTGTTGATGCGGTAGTGCAGTGCACGCGTATGCCAAGCGATTTCTTCGGCGGAATGGCGCAGGAAATACGACGTATCGAGCTGGTTCCAGAGTTGTTCGTGCGCCGATTCGTGGATCCCGTGGTAGAGCATCAGGTGCAGCGCCTCGTCCTTGCGCTCCTTGATGATTCCCTGCGCGGGAACCTGGCCGCCGGACAGCAACATGCGGCGAGTCTGGTTGAACAGTCCTTCGAGCAGCTGACCTTTCCAGGAATTCCACACTTTCGGGCTGGTGCCTCTGATATCGGCCACGGTGAAAAGATAGAGCGCGGTCAGATGGCGTTCGTCCTTGACAATGTTGGCGAAAGCCGCCGCCACATCCGGGTCGGAAATGTCCTGTTTCTGGGCAACGTTCGACATCACCAGATGATGGCCAACGAGCCAGACGATCAGTTCGGAGTCTTCTTCGGACAGGCCGTGTTCGCTGCAAAATTCCTGGGCATCGATGGCGCCCAGTTCCGAGTGCCCGCCTCCCCGGCCCTTGGCGATATCGTGGAAGAGGGCGGCAATGTACAACAGCCAGGGGCGGTCGAATTCGCTGATCAGCTGGCTACAGAACGGGTATTCATGGGTAAACGCCGTATCGGAGAAACGGCGCAGGTTGCGCAGGACCTGCATGATGTGCTGGTCGACCGTATAGACGTGAAACAGGTCGTGCTGCATCTGGCCGACGATTGCGCCGAATTTCGGCAGGTAGCGGCCGAGAATGTCGAATTGGTTCATTCGCCGTAATTCGTGCAGGACGCCACGCGGTTGCTTGAAGATTTCGATAAACCTCTCTCTGTTGAGCGGGTTGTTCCGGTAATCGTCGTCGATCAGCTTGCGCGCCCGCCACAAGGAGCGAATCGTCCGCGCCGTCAGCCCCTTCAGTTC
>DBMG01000086.1:0-658 GCA_002304785.1 Candidatus Accumulibacter sp. UBA704
CGGTGCAGGCGGGCAAGCGGCCCCTTGAGCAGCGAAAAACGCGCACCGGCAATCTTGGCGGCGGCGGAAAAATCGAGTTGCCCGAGCCCTTCACCCAGGTCGACATGGTCCTTGACGGGGAAGTCGAAGGTGCGCGGAGCACCCCATTTCTTGATTTCCTTGTTTTCGGCTTCCGACTTGCCGACCGGCACGCTTTCCTGCGGCGTATTGGGAATGGTGGCGATGAAGGCTTCCATCTCCTTGAGCAGTTCGCCGAGGCGCACTTCGTTGGCATCGAGTTCGCTCTTCAGCGCGGCCACTTCGGCCATCACCGCCGAGGCGTCCTCGCCCTTGCTCTTGAGCTGGCCGATCTGCTTGGACAGGCTGTTGCGGCTGGCCTGCAGGTCCTGCGTGCGGGTCTGCAGCGTCTTGCGCTCGGCCTCGAGCTTCTGGAATGTGGCCACGTCGAGCGTGTAGCCGCGCGTGCCCAGGCGTTGGCAGACCGCATCGATATTGGTCCGCAGCAGTTGTATGTCAAGCATGTTCAGTCCTCAGAGTTTTTCGATTCGTTCTATTCGTTCTATTCGTTCTATTCGTTCGATTTCTTCGTGTTCTTCAGCGCCTCGCGGTCCAGTTCGCGCAGATGCGCGAGCTTCTCGCCGATCTTGATCTCCAGACC
>DBMG01000086.1:680-2642 GCA_002304785.1 Candidatus Accumulibacter sp. UBA704
TCGTGCGCATAGCGGTAGTTCTTGCCGTAATCGAGATCCTTCATCAGCTTCGTCGGCGCGTTGCGCAGTTGCAGCGGCACCGGCCGGGACCCGTCCTTGGCGACGAATGCCCGTGCGGCATTATACGCGACGTAGGCAGCGTTCGATTTGGCGGCCATGGCCATGTAAATCACCGCCTCGGCCAGCGCCAACTCCCCCTCCGGCGAGCCGAGGCGTTCATAGGTTTCGGCCGCGGCAGCGGCCACCTGCGCGGCACGCGGATCGGCCAGGCCGATGTCTTCCCAGGCCATGCGCACGATGCGCCGGGCCAGATAGCGCGGATCCGTGCCGCCGTCGAGCATGCGGCAGAACCAGTACAGCGCGGCATCCGGGTTCGAGCCGCGCACCGACTTGTGCAACGCCGAAATCTGGTCGTAGAACGCCTCGCCGCCCTTGTCGAAGCGGCGCAGGCTCTGCGCCAGCGTGTTGTCGATGAAGGCACCGTCTATCTGTGTCCGCTTGGCCGTGGTCGCTGCCGTGCGGGTTTGTTCGAGCAGGTTGATCAGGCGTCGGGCATCGCCGTCGGCCTGGCCGATCAGGCGATCGCGCGCATCGTCATCGAAGGAAAATCCCTGCAGGGCCTTGGCGCAAGCGCGCGCAAAGAGTTCGCCCATTTCTTCGGTCGACAGCGGATTCAATACGTAAACGGAAGCGCGTGAGAGCAGTGCCGAATTGACCTCGAACGACGGGTTCTCGGTCGTCGCGCCGACCAGCGTCAGCAGGCCTTCTTCAACGTAGGGCAGGAAGGCATCCTGCTGCGCCTTGTTGAAGCGGTGCACTTCGTCGACGAACAGGATCGTCGGCCGCCCCGTCTGTGCGCGCACAGCCTCGGCGCGCGCTACGGCCTCGCGGATGTCCTTCACCCCGGAGAACACGGCGGAGAGCGCCAGGAACTCGGCGTCGAAGGCGTCGGCCATCAGCCGCGCCAGGGTCGTCTTGCCGACTCCCGGCGGCCCCCAGAAGATCAGCGAATGCGGCTTGCGCGCCTCGAACGCCAGGCGCAGAGGTTTTCCCGGCCCGAGCAGGTGCTGCTGGCCGATGACCTCGTCGAGCGTCTTCGGCCGCAGCGCCTCGGCCAGCGGCACGGGATGCGACTGGGCAAAAAGGTCACTCACCGATGACATCGGCGCCGGCGGGCGGCACGAAACGGAAGTTCGCGGCAGGCAACGAAGGATTGCGCTGCACGTTGGCGAAGGCCAGCGAGGTGGTCTGTCCGAAGTTGTCGAACAGCTCCATGGATTTCAGATCATCACCCGAGAACCCAAGATGCAGTTTCTCGAAGCCGCTGTCGGGCGATTTGGGTGTCGCCTCCAGCCATTCCATCCCTTCCCGCTCACCCAACTCGCGCAGGTTGAAGTTCTTTTCCAGGCTGTTCCCGCCGACCAGCAAGGCCGCCGGCGTACTGCCGAGCGCGGCATCCATTTTTTTCACCGTCACCTGGCGCAGATCCGGGTCGTAGATCCAGATTTTCTCACCGTCACCGACCAGCAGCTGGCTGTAGGGCTTGTCGATCTGCCAGCGGAATTTGCCGGGGCGGGAGATCATCATCACGCCGACGGACTGCTGCGGGCGTTTACCGTTCTTGGCAACAACGATCTGCGCAAAATCGGCGCGCAGGGTTTTCGTCGTCTCCAGGAACCGATGCAGCTTGTCGATCGACCCGGCGTGGGCCGAAGCAGCGAGGAACATCGCCGCCAGCGAAAATAAAACACGTTTCATCAATTCTCTTCCCGACGCGCCAGGACTTCCCGTCCGCCTCGCGCATCCATGGCCGACACCAGNNTGCCGCTGTACCAGCGAAATCGACGCCCGTCGATTCTTCAGCACGATCTCGACGGCCTGGTCGTAGAGCGCGTCGGACTCGGCATCATCGCCACCTTCAACGTCGCCATTCCCGTTCCCGCCTTCTCCATCGTCATCGAA
>DBMG01000086.1:2675-27967 GCA_002304785.1 Candidatus Accumulibacter sp. UBA704
ACTTCCTCATCGGCGACGAAAGCCCCATGCACACGCGTCGGGTAGCCCGTTCCCGGGGCCAGATAGAGCATGTCACCCTGCCCGAGAAGCGCCTCGGCGCCCATCTGGTCGAGGATGGTGCGCGAATCGATCTTCGACGACACCTGAAAGGACATGCGCGTCGGAATATTGGCCTTGATCAGGCCGGTAATCACATCCACCGACGGCCGCTGCGTGGCCAGGATCAGGTGAATGCCGGCTGCGCGCGCTTTCTGCGCCAGTCGTGCAATCAACTGCTCGACCTTCTTGCCGGCCACCATCATCAGATCGGCCAACTCATCGATGACCACAACGATATGCGGCATGGGTGTCAGCGGTTCGGGCGATTCCGGCGTCAACGACAACGGATTGGGCAGCTTGTTGCCAAGCTTCTCGGCGTCCTTGATGCGGTGGTTCAACCCGGCGATGTTGCGCACTCCCATCGCCGACATCAGCTTGTAGCGTTTTTCCATTTCGCCGACGCACCAGTTGAGCGCGTTGGCCGCCTGCTTCATGTCCACCACCACCGGTGCGAGCAGGTGCGGAATGCCTTCGTAGATCGACAGCTCCAGCATCTTCGGATCGACCAGAATCAGGCGCACCTTGTCGGGTTCGGACTTGTACAGCAACGACAGGATCATCGCGTTGATGCCCACCGACTTACCGGAGCCGGTTGTACCGGCCACCAGCAGGTGCGGCATCTTGGCCAGGTCGACGACCACGGGATGTCCACCGATGTCCTTGCCGAGGGTCATCGCCAGCGGCGACGACATGGCATGGTACTCATGGCTGGAGATGATCTCGGACAAGCGCACGATCTGCCGCTTCGGATTGGGCAATTCGAGGGCCATGCAGGATTTCCCGGGGACCGTTTCGACGACACGGATCGACACCATCGACAGCGAACGGGCAATATCCTTGGCCAGATTGACGATCTGCGACCCTTTAACGCCCACCGCCGGCTCGATCTCGTAGCGCGTGATCACCGGCCCGGGATAGGCGGCGAGCACCTTGACCTGCACGCCAAAGTCGGCCAGCTTGCGTTCGATCAGGCGCGAGGTGAATTCCAGGGTCTCGGTGCTGACCACTTCGGTCGCCGCCGCCGCAGGTTCCAGCAGATGCAACGGCGGCAATAGTCCGCCGACGACGGCTTCCGGGAACAGCGGCGTCTGGCGTTCGCGTTCGATCCGCTTCTCGACCTTGGGCGGAACGGGCAGTTCGGGCGGCGGTGTCTGAATGATGATCGGTTCGCGCGTTTCCTCGCGCCGTTTCCCGTCCTCGACGACCGCTTCGCGCTCACGTGCGGCTTCCCTCCCGATGCGCCGGTCCTGCCAGCTGTCGATCAGGTTGCGCGTACCGAACACCAGTTTCTCCAGCAAGGCGCCAAAACGCTCCGCAGCCGACAGCCAGGACATTCCTGAAAAGACGCTCCAGCCAAGCGCCCAGGCAGCGATCAGGGCCAGCGTCGCACCGGTGTAACCAAAGTAGCGCACCGACAGC
Source organism: Candidatus Accumulibacter sp. UBA704 (assembly GCA_002304785.1). Classification (GTDB taxonomy): domain Bacteria; phylum Pseudomonadota; class Gammaproteobacteria; order Burkholderiales; family Rhodocyclaceae; genus Propionivibrio. The sequence continues at coordinate 4,194 of DBMG01000086.1, forward strand.
TTGCCCAGCCCGATTCCGAGTATCCCGCCCGGCCCCAGCGGCAGTTGCGCCGTGTGCGAATAAAAGCGCAGGGCTTCCAGCCCGCTGCTGGCCACGATCAGCATCAGGAATCCGGCCAGGGCGATATAGAGCGGCCGGCGGTCGACCGGACGCAGACCGTCCAGGCGGCGATAACCCCACCAGACCATCGCCAGCAGCAAAATGACCCACCACCACGCCGACAGCCCGAAGACATAGAGCAGCAGATCGGCCAGCCACGCCCCGCCACGGCCGGCCGGATTGCGCAGAGTGGTGGCGGAAACGGCATGCGACCAGCCGGGATCCGCGCGATTGAAGCCCCACAGCGCCAAGCCGATGAACGAAGCCAGGGCAATCAAAGCCAGCCAGCGCGATTCCTGGAGAATGATGCCGATTTTTTCCGGAAGCGGGCTCGGAGGCTCTGAAGCACGGTTGAGCTTGTTGGTGGATTTGTACTGCGCAGCCATCAATGTCCGTTGCAACGGGTCAAAAGGCGATTATAGCCGGGGAGAGAGGTGTCCCGGAGATGCGCTCAGTCTTCGTTGAGGATGATGCGCCCGGACTCGACACGGATGAATCCGCGATGTTCGAGATCCTTCATCACGCGGCTGACCATCTCGCGCGATGCGCCAACCATCTTGGCCATGTCCAGCTTGGTGATCTTGCGCTTAACGACGCGGACGCCGTTTTCCTTTTCCGAACTGTCCAGCAACAACTTGGCGACACGTCCATATACATCCATCAGCGCCAGGCTTTCGATCTTGTGGTTGGCTTCGCGCAAGCGCAATACCAGGCTCTTCATGATGTTCAGGCAGAGATCGGTGTTTTCGGACAGCGCCCGCGTGAAATCAGCCTTGGAGATCACCAGCAGGTCGCATGGTTCATTGGTCACCACGTCGGCCGAGCGCGGCGAATCGTCGATCAACCCCATTTCGCCAAAACACTCACCCGCCTCGAGCATCGACAGAATCACTTCACGCCCCTCGGCATCGCGATTGAGCACCTTGGCGCTGCCACTGACGATGACAAAGAGTGCGTCCGTCTTGGCGCCCACGAAAACGATGGTCTTATGACGCGGCACCCGACGCAGAACCGCCATCCGGGCAATGTGGTCCAATTGCGTTTCCGGCAGTCCGGCAAACAACGGAATATTCTGCAGCAGCAAACGAACCGACTTCCCGGCAATCGAATCATGAACACTATGCATGAATTTCCCTCCCAAGTTTCGAATCGTAGCGCATCTTATTTGTCGTTGCTTACAATCCGACTATGAGCACCGCCGCCATGCAAGTACATCAGAAAACACTAATTTATTTCTCGTTATAATCACACGTCAACTTCAAGCAAAGGAACCAACATGTCGCAAACACGTCACTGCAAACTGCTTATTCTGGGGTCGGGACCGGCTGGCTATACCGCCGCCGTCTATGCCGCGCGCGCCAACCTCAAGCCCGTCCTGATCACCGGCATGGCCCAGGGGGGGCAGTTGATGACGACCACCGAAGTCGACAACTGGCCCGCCGCTGCCGAAGGGATCCAGGGCCCGGAACTGATGCAGAAGTTCGAAGAACATGCCCGCCGCTTCGAGACCGAAATCATCTTCGACCACATCCACACGGCGAAACTGACCGAAAAACCCTTCACGCTGACCGGCGACACGGGCACCTACACCTGCGACGCGCTGATCATCGCTACCGGCGCGTCGGCACAATACCTCGGCCTGCCTTCCGAAGAGGAGTTTTCGGGACGTGGCGTGTCGGCCTGCGCCACCTGCGACGGCTTCTTCTACAAGAACAAGCCGGTAGCCGTGATCGGCGGCGGCAACACGGCCGTCGAGGAAGCGCTTTATCTGGCCAACATCGCCAGCCACGTCACCCTGGTGCATCGCCGCGACAAGCTGCGCAGCGAGAAAATCCTGCAGGACCACCTGTTCGAGAAGGAAGAGGCCGGCAAGGTCACCATCAAGTGGGACTCCGCGCTGGACGAGGTGCTCGGCGACCAGACCGGCGTTACCGGCATCCGAGTGAAGAACGTCAAGACCGGCGCCAAGGAAGACATCCCCCTGCTCGGCGTATTCATCGCCATCGGACACAAGCCGAATACCGACCTGTTCATCGGTCAGCTGGAGATGGAGAACGGCTACCTCATCACCCAGGGCGGCCGCACCGGAAATGCTACCGCGACGTCGATCCCGGGCGTATTTGCCGCCGGCGACGTGCAGGACCACATCTACCGCCAAGCCTGCACCTCGGCCGGAACAGGCTGCATGGCCGCGCTGGATGCGGAGAAATACCTGGACAGTCTGGAAAAATAGAAGCAATCGACCATGACGAACACGGCGGGCTCTGCGAGAAAGCAAGGGCAACCGCGGCAACCCGAGCCCTCAGGTTTCGCCGCATCCGCCGTGTCACCGTGGTTCGATTGATCTTTGCATATTCCGATGAGCAAGCGCCACCACCCCACGCCGGAGGAGATCGCCGCCTTTCATGCGGCGGTCGAAGGCGCCACGCCCCTGAAAAAGCCGGCACGGGTCGCCCATGAGCGCCCGAAACCGCCGCCGCGGCCCGTGCAGCGCGAAATCGATGAAGCGGCGGCCGTCGTCGAGTCGCTGCACGGTCCTTTCGAGATCGATGACCTGCTGGCCATCGGCGATGCCAGTTCCTTCCTGCGCGCGGGGCTGCCACGCAACGTTCTGCGCGATCTGCGCCGTGGCCGGTGGACAATCCAGAATCACACCGACCTGCACGGACTCAACCGGCACGAGGCGCACGAGGAAGTCTCGCGGTTCCTGGCCGAGTCGATGCAGACCGACAAAAGGTGCGTTCGCATCGTGCATGGTCGCGGACTCGGCTCGCCGGGACGCGAAGGCGTTCTGCGCCAATTCGTCAAGAGTTGGCTGTCCCGCAGCAAGGATGTCCTGGCGTTCTGCCACCCGCCGCCCAGCGACGGCGGCGAAGGCGCCCTGTGGATATTGCTGCGATCGAATCGCCGCCCCTGACTGTCTCCCGACACAGGGGAATTCGGGGAGGTCCGTGGCTATAATTCAGTCGAACCCACACGCCGTTGGCGAGGAAGATGCCGTGACGATGACCGTGCCTTCGCTTCATCGTTTCCTCATGCGCTGCGTTCTCTTTCTGGCAGCGATCGGGGTGGCGTTCGGCACGCACGCCCAGCCATCGTCCACACCCCTGACGGCGGAAGAGCTTGCCTGGGTCGCAACCCATCGGGAAACGTCGTTCAAGGTCGGATTCGATCCCTTTGCCGGGATGGACAGCTTCGAATTCCGCGGAAAGAAGACCGGTTTTCTGCACGCCCTGGTGGACGACATGCGGGAACACCTGGGGCTTCGCCTCACGCTGGCCGAAACAAACAGCTGGGACGACGCCTATAGCCGCTTCGTCAACGGTGAAATCGATATCCTTTACGGCGCCAATCCGACCCCCGAGCGAGAACGGATCATGGCCTTTTCCCGCCCGGTGCTGCGTCTTCCATACGTGGTCCTCGCCCGCAAGGACTCGACGATCCAGACGCTGGGCGACCTCGACGGCCGCCGCATCGGTTTCATCGCCAACGATTTCGTCAGCGGGCAACTGCCGGCCGAGTACCCGAACATCCGCTTCGAGAAGGCCGAATATCCGGATCAGAGGCAGGCGCTCAAGGACCTGGTATCGGGCGCCCTCGACGGCTTCATTACCTCGGGCGGAGGCATCGAGCGAGAGTACCTTTTCGACTTTCCCGGCCTGGCGGCGATTGCTCAAGTGCGGCGCATCACGTCGGAGATGACGCTGGCGGTGCTGCGCAAGGACGAGTTGCTCGGCCGCATCCTCGACAAGTACATCGAGCAGCGACGCGAATGGATCGGCGAAACCGCCCGCCGGACCGAGCAGATATACAACCGCAAGATACTGCGGCTGACCGACCGCGAACTCGACTGGCTGGACAAGAAGGGCGAAGCGGTAGTCGGTGTCGCCGAGGACTACCTGCCCTTCGATTACTATCAGGACGGCGAGTACAAGGGCATCGCCGGCGAGGCGCTGAAACGCGTTGCCAACCTCGTCGGCATGCGCGTCAAGGTCGTCAGCGGGCCATTTGCCGAGATCTACGACAAGGCAGTCGGCGGCATGATCGACATACTGAACATCGCCAAGACCGAAGACCGGTTGAGTCATTTCCTGTACCCGCGCGCCATCAGCACCGAACGGGACATCATCATCGGCCTCAAGAGCAGCGCACCGATGCTGGACGTCTATGGACTGGACGGTTACCGCGTGGCGGTGATCGAAGGCTTCTGGCACGAGGAATACCTGCGCAAGAACCTCAAGACTCCGCGCATCGTGAAAACCGCCGACATCATGGAATCCCTGCGCCTGGTGCGCGAGGGCAAGGTCGACTACATGATCGAAAACCCGACGGTGGTCGAGTTCTACATCAACGGACTCGGCTACACCGACCTGGTCAAGCGCGGCAACACCTCCAAGGATTCTTTCGTCTATTTCGGCGTCAATCGCCGCCAGCCCGAACTGGCGGCGATCATCGACAAGGCGCTCACACTGGTTGATTTCGAGGAAGTGAAATACGCCGGAATCCAGAGCGTGCCGACGCTGCGCAACGAGGAAAGCCGCAAGCTCGGACTGATCATCAGCGGCCTGATGGTTGCGCTTGTGGCCATTCTGTCCGTGACCGTCTGGATCGTCTACTCGCTGGCGCAGCACAAGGCCAGGGCCCAGATCCTCAAGGAACGCGAAATCCTGCTATACACCGACCCCCTCACCGGATTTTTCAACCGCAACTACTACAGCCATCACGCCGATATACTGGAGCGCGGGCACTATCCGCAGGCCCTGCTGGCCGCCGACCTCAACAACCTCAAACGCGTCAACGACACCAACGGGCACGCGGCAGGCGATGCCATGATCAAGCTATTTGCCGCGTGCATGCGCGAGCAGCTTCCTGAGGCGAAATTATTCCGCTTGGGAGGCGACGAATTCCTGGCCGTCGTCGACGACATGACGGAAAAACAAATCGAGGAGGCCATCGCTCAGCTCGGGAAGCGCTGTTCCGAGGCCTCTCACGAAACTCCCGGCGGCAACGCCAGGATTTCGCCCTCCGCCGCCATGGGCTATGCCATTCGCTGCGGTGATCAGGACACTCTGGATGAAGCCATGGCGGTTGCCGACGAGCGCATGTACAAAGCCAAGGCTCTCACCAAAAAACGGCGCACGGACGATGCGTGACTACTTGATCAGGCCACGGGCCTTCATACGATCACAGCCGTTCTGGCGCGGAACGGGCAGGGTCGTTCCCTGCTCCTTGGCACGCGCTTCCATCGTGGTCCGATGCTCGGCCTGAAGCGTCTTGCATTCATCGTAACTCTTGGCCGATAGCATCTTCTCGCGGTGCGCTGCCTGTTCCTCGGGAGTCATCAGCTTCCATCCCGGCGTATTGTACTGGCTGAAGCGCATGCCCCGTCCCTTGCCGGGGCCGGGACCAGGTGCGGAACTCTGCACACCCGGCCCGCCGCCGGGCCCCGGTCCGGGCTGGGCCCACACGGGCGTTGCCAGCGCGGCCCCAAGCAGAGCAATCAAGGCGGCATTTTTCAGATTGACGGTCGTTTTCATGGCATTTCTCCTCGGTTTTCGTTGCTGTCCAGGACGTTCGGCAACCCGCTCGTCCATGGCTACAATTAAAGACCGAACTTGTAAGCAGCGTGTTGCCGGGAATTGCCGGATTGCATCGCTGCGTTGCACGGGCGGACGGCGTTACACTGGGTTACATGTCGGCCGCCACGCCCCGGATAAACGCGCTATAAAGCGGTTAACCCAACCAGCGCATCGTCGCGAAGAAACTTCATGGAAAAGACCGACTGCACGCCCGACCGCATCCTTATCGTAGACGACGATCTGGAAATCCGCCGCCTGCTCGTCGACTATCTGGCGCGCAACGGTTTCGAGGCCATCGCCGCGCGTGATGGCCGCGAGATGTGGCAGGCACTGGAGCGCCATGCCATCGACCTGATCGTGCTCGACCTGATGCTGCCCGACACCGATGGCCTGACGCTGTGCCGCGACTTGCGCGCCAAGCCGACCGCTTCCGGCAAGCCGAACCTGCCCGTAATCATGCTCACGGCACGCGGCGAAGAGACCGACCGCATCATCGGCATCGAAATGGGCGCCGACGACTACCTCGTCAAGCCGTTCAACCCGCGCGAGTTGCTCGCCCGCATCAAGAGCATCCTGCGCCGCACCCGTGCCCTGCCCCCCAATCTCGCGCCCGAGGCTGCGCGCTTCCTGGCCTTTGCCGGCTGGACGCTGGACACCGCGGAGCGCCTGCTGACTGCGCCCGACGGGGTGGCCACGCCGCTATCCGGCGGCGAATACCGCCTATTGCGCATCCTGCTCGACCATCCCAACCGCGTCCTCACCCGCGACCAGTTAACCGAAATGATCCATGGCCGCGAAGCCGACCCGTTCGACCGCGCCATCGATGTCCAGGTCAGCCGGTTGCGCCAGCGCCTGCGCGATGACAGCCGCGAACCGGCGTTGCTCAAGACCGTGCGCGGAGAGGGGTATGTCCTGGCCGCGGCGGTAGAAAGGCGGGATAAATGACGACAGGCCGCCTGGGCGCATGGCTTCCTGCCAGCCTCTTCGCCCGCATGGCTCTGATCCTGCTGGCCGGGTTGCTCGCCGCACAATCGCTGAGCCTGTGGTTGCACTGGGGAGAACGGGCTACCGTCGTCACCGAAGCACGCGGCCTGCGCATGGCCGACCGCATTGCCGACGCGGTACGCCTGCTGGAGGCCGACTCGACCCCGCGGCATCAGCGCGCTATCGCGCAGCTTCGGTCGGACGACCTGCACGTGACGATGATCGAGGAAAGCCAGGTTTCGCCCAACAGCCCACGCGGACAGATCCATTCGAGCATCGCCGCGCGCCTCGGCGGCGAACGCGACATCCGTTCGCCGGGCGGCATGGGCGGCGGGATGGGCATGGGCATGGGAGCCGGGATGGGCCGCATGCAGCAGGACTCGGGCGTGCGCAGTTTCGACCTGCGCCTGAACGACGGCCAGTGGGTGCGCATCGTGGCTACCCTCAAGGCCGGCACCCCGGCCTTGCCGAGTGATTTCTACGTGCACCTTGTGGCGTCTCTGGCCATCGTCGTACTGGTCGTCATGCTGGTGGTCCGCCAGGCCACCAAGCCCCTGCAGCAACTCGCGCAGGCGGCGGACAGCCTGGGGCAGAATCTCGACGCACCGCCGCTTGACGAGACGGGATCGACCGAGGTGCGTACCGCCGCGCAAGCCTTCAACCGCATGCGAGACAAGATCCGAAGCCTGATCAACGAGCGTTCCCGCGCCCTGGCCGCCGTTTCGCATGACCTGCGTACGCCGCTCACCCGCCTGCGCCTGCGCAGCGAACTGATCGACGACGAGCGCCTGCGCCTCCAGATGGCCGCCGATCTCGATGCCATGGCCCAGATGATCGACGCCACGCTCGACTACCTGCGCGGCCTGCGTGAAGACGAGGTCGTTCGCCCTATCGATATCGACGCTCTGATGAACAGCCTGGCCGAGGACTCTGCCGCGCTGGGTCGCGGAATCAGCGTCGAAGGTAAAGCCATGGCGTCCTATCCCGGCCGCCTCTCTGCGCTGCGCCGGGCCATCCAGAACCTGATCGACAACGCGTTCAAATACGGTCGCACCCCGCGCATCCGCATCGAAGACGCCCCGGATGCGCTACGGCTGATTGTCGAAGACGATGGCCCGGGCATCCCGCCCGAAGCCCTGCCCCGGGTCACCGACCCTTATTTCCGTCCCGATGCCGCGCGCGCGTTGGATACCGGCGGAGTCGGACTCGGACTCTCCATCGTCAAAGACGTCGCACTGCTGCATGGCGGCGAACTGCGCCTCGCCAACCGGCCTGAAGGCGGGTTGTTGGCCACGCTGGTATTGCCCAGAAAAGGCGGATCCGACACAAGCCCGCAGTCTATGTAGCTGAAACCTCGCGTTCGACGCGCACCATCCCGCCGACCATGTAACAGTCATCGCAGGCGGAAGCCAGCATCTTGCCGGATTTCCGGTGCGTACAGCGAAACTCGGGGGAAAGCGGAACCAGCTGGCAGACGATGGTTCCGATGACATGACCATCGATGGCCTTCGCCGCCTGTTCTGCGCCTTCGGTCATGTTGATCATGCAGAACGTGCGGCGCGGATATTCATTCCGGCAGAAGAGGCGGATATTGTCGACCACGCCATACGGCGCGCATGACCGGGCACTGTCGGCAAGAATGTCGTTCGGGGCGACGTAATCCCGGTCATCTATGCTCATGCCTGTCTCCACCATCACGCTATTCTTTCAGTTAACTTCCCGCGAACTGCCGCCCATCTTGACGAACACGACGACGGTGGTGAACCCAAACAGGATGCAGTGCCAATGCCGCGAAGCGGCCAGCGCGTCCATGGTCTTTTCAAAACACACCAGGAAGCCGCAGTGATCGGGACTCTCATCGCTTTTCTTCGGCAGGGGCAGAATCGTGCTTATCTTGCCGTAATGGCTGGCCACCCTGCCGAGTTCGCCCCTGACCTCTTCCACGGATGCCAGATTCCCCAAGGATTCGATTTCAGGCGAGGGCCTGTGCCGCGACCAATTCAGGCTAGCATTCATCTGCATCACTCCCTGGGCGCCATGGCGATGATCCGATAACCGCAAGGTCATGATCAGCCGCGAACCTTTCCAACGGCCTCCGCATCCATTTCTTCCCGCCCCAGATCTCAAATGGCCATACGGGCCAGATCACCGCCTGCCTCGAATTCCTGCTCCGCCACCAGCCAGTCGTCCAGTTCGCCGCCCGGTGCAAAGCCTCGCCGTTCCGCCTTGAAATACGCCGCCATGGCGATATGTTGCAGGCGCTGGCATTCATCGAGCGCAGCCTCGGCTACGACGATTGCGGCGTTTTTCGCCTTGGTGGTCTTGCTGCGGGTTGTCGGCTTCATTCCTCTCTCCATTCCGGTGGTAAGTCAATAGGCAAGTCGGATGCACCATGGGCTAAAAAGGCCGCCCCCGCTGGGCTTCCGACCAGACAACCTTATCAGACAAGACCACAGCGGCAATACGTGACGGCGCTTATACGTGTCGGCACCTATGCTGGAACAGCCCCGGTGAACATTGACCAGTCAATGGCGATGCTCTAGCTTCCCGATTGCAGGGAGCGAAAAACAAGACGTGCAGCAGACAAGGAGAACGAGTTGATTGATCGGCGGGTACATAAGCCATCGCAAGCTGAAGGGCCGATCCTGCGCACCCCGTCCGTGAAAAGACAGCGGTTGAGCGAGAAACTCTATCTGCCACTGGTTGATCATGCCCTGCCCGACGCACTGATCGTGCACGATCATTTCGGTAGGCTTATCGAAGTCAACAACCGCGCGTGCATCGGCTTCGGCTATTCGCGCGCGACACTGTTGACGCTGCGGATCATCGATCTTGAGCAGGAACCGGACCTCGCCACTGCCCAGGCCGAATGGAGCCGGCTCAAGCCCGATATCCCGGCAGTGCGCCTTGGGCAGTACCGTCGAGCCGATGGCAGCACGTTTCCCGTGGAAATCCATTTCACTTGCCACGAAACAGGCGGCAATCGGTTCTATATCCGAGTTATCCGCGACATCTCCGAGCGCAAGCGAACCCGCGACGCCCAACTGCGCAGCGAACTGCTGTTCCGCAAGATACTCCGCTATGCCACGACCGGAATTGCCATCACCGACTGGGCGGGCAAGTTCGAGCAATGCAATCCGGCTTATTGCCGTCTGGTCGGCTACACGGAGGATGAACTGAAGTCGATTGATTTTGCCGTGCTGATCCATCCCGACGATCTCGACGCCAACCTGCACGACATCGAGGATCTCAAATCGGGCAAGGTGCCCGATTTCATCATCGAGAACCGTTACGTCCGCAAGGACGGGCGCGTCGTCTGGGCGCAAAAGTTCGTCTCGGCGCTCCCCGACGAAACGGGCAAGCCCGCCCGCTTGCTGGCGCTGGTCAACGACATCACCGAGCGCAAGCACGTCGAGATGGCACTCGCGGAACGCGAAGCCCAGTACCGCGCGGTGATCGAAACGGCGGCGGACGGGTTCTGGATGCTCGATGAGAAGGGCCGGATCCTGGCGACCAATGAAGCCTATGCCCGCAAGTCTGGCTACACGCAGGAGGAGCTTCTGGGCATGAGCATCTCCAGGCTCGAGGCGGAGGAATCGCCCGAGGAAGTCGCTCGTCATGTTTCCCGAGTCCGGCAATACGGCAGCGACCTGTTCGAGACGTGGCACCGTACCAAGACCGGCGAACGCTGGCCCGTGGAGGTGAACACCTCCTACTGGCCGCGCGCCGGGCGTCTGTTCGCCTTTCTCCGCGACATCACCGAGCGCCGGCTGGCGGCACAGGCGCTGCAGGAGAGCGAAGCGCGCTTTCGCGCCACCTTCGAGCAGGCGGCTGTGGGTATCGCGCACGTCGCGCCGGACGGCCACTGGCTGCGCTTCAACCGCAAACTCTGCGACATTGTCGGTTACACCCATGAGGAACTGGTGACAAAACGGTTCCAGGACATCAGCCATCCGGACGAAGTGGACGTGCACGTATCGCTGATGAAACGGATGCTCGCCGGCGAAATGACTACAATGTCCGTGGAGAAACGCTATATCCGCAAGGACGGCAGCACGATCTGGGTCAACCTGACGGTAACCCTGACCCGGACTGCGGACGGTGCACCGGACTACTTCATATCGGTCACCGAGGACATCAGCGAGCGCAAATGCACCGAAGCAGCCCTGCATGCCCTCTACGCCGAAATGGAGCAGTTGAACCATTTCCAGATCGCGAACCAGACCGCCGCGGCGTTTGCGCACGAGCTCAACCAGCCACTCAACGCCTTGGCCTCTTATTCGGAAGCCGCCCTGCGCCTTCTGCGTGCAGGCAATCCCCGCCCCGACCGACTGAGTCACGCCATCGAGAGCAGCGCGCAGCAAGCGCAACGCGCCGGGCGCGTGGTGCGAGAGTTCCTGAGTTTCATGAACCAGCAGGAAATCCCGACCGAACCGATGAATCTCAACGAAATCGTGCGCAAGGTTCTCGCGCGGGTCGAGGCGGATGGTTTCAATACCTCCAGCTTCCACGTCGATCTTGATCCGAGCCTGGCTCCGGTACGTGGAAACCGCCTGCAGGTGGAGAAGGTGTTGATCAACCTGATCGAAAACAGCATCGAAGCCATGCACCAGGCCGGCATCGGCAAGCGGGCAATTGCCATCACGGTACGTACCGCCGCGGACGAGGCCATGGCCCAGGTCACGGTCACCGACAGCGGACCGGGCATCGACAAGGAGACGCTGCACCGCATCTTCGATCCTTTTTTCAGTACCAAGCCCAAGGGGCTTGGCATGGGGCTGGCCATCAGCCGCGCGATCATCGAATCGCATGGCGGGCAGCTCTGGGTCGACTCCCAACCGGGAGCCGGAGCCAGTTTTCACTTCACGCTACCTTTTGCCGAATGAACTCGACCACCGAACCCACCGTATTCGTCGTCGATGACGACCCCGCCGTCCGTGACAGCCTCAGCCTGCTGCTCGAAACCGAAGGACTCAGCGTCGAATGCCATGAAAGCGCCGAATCCTTTCTTGCAGCCTATCGCGATGATCGTCCCGGCTGCCTGATCCTGGACGTGCGCATGCATCCGATGAGCGGCCCGGAACTCCAAGCCGAACTGGTGCGCGCCGGTAGCCGTCTGCCAATCATATTCCTGACCGCGCACGGCGATATTCCCATGACCGTGCGCGCCATGAAGGCAGGCGCCCGCGACTTCCTGACCAAGCCGATCAACGGCACGGAACTGCTGGACCGGGTGCACGCCGTGCTACGCAGCGAACGGGAACGCCAGGACGGGCTGGAGATGCTGGCGCGTGAACGCAAGCGCCTCGAGGAGCTGACCCAGCGAGAGCACGAGGTCATGATGCTGGCGCTCGCCGGACGCGCCAACAAGGCCATCGCCAAACAACTAGGCATCAGCTATCGCACTGTGGAGATCCATCGCTCGCACATTCTGCAAAAGACAGGGACGGCCAACATGCTCGAACTTGCGCAACTCGCCAGCACATGCGGTTTAAGTGTCGACGGCGGCGAGACGGGCAACAACAGCCTGCGGCCGCCAGAACGCGAGGAATGACATCCTCGGTCATCGACGACACCGAGGTCGAACCTGTAATGGGTAGCGGAGGAGTTTTGCAAAAGAAGGGGTCTGGCCCAACCCTGCGCGGAACTTCCCGCGTCACATCTCGGAAACACGTCTATTCGGAGCGCTGACCGACAATCAGCCGTGACAACCAAGTATCGACAGGTTCCGGGCGGCCGTAGAGATACCCTTGAAAAATCGCGGCACCACGCGTTTTGAGAAACGCTGCCTGGGCCTCGTTCTCCACGCCTTCCGCGACGATCTGCAGGTTCAGGTGCCGTGCGACGGCAATGATCGTTTCCACCAGCGCCACGTCATTCACGTCGTCAGGAACATCGTCGATGAAACTCTTGTCGATCTTGAGTTCATGGATGGGCAGACGCTTCAGGTAGGCGAGGCTCGAATAGCCTGTTCCAAAATCGTCCATCGAAAAATGCAGACCGAGAGCTGTCAGGGTCGTCATTTTCGCAACCGCTTCTGCAAAATTTCCGATGACCAATCCCTCGGTCACCTCAAGCACAAGACGCGAAGGATCCGCGCCACTCGCGCCTATTTGGCGCCTGACCTCGTCAACAAAGTCGGGGCGATTGAAATGGCGGGGACTTACATTGACCGCGACGCGCAGCGAGATGCTTTCCCGATCAAGCCGTACCAGCAACTTGCACACTTCGCAAAGCATCCAGCGATCGATGGCCACAACAAGATCCGAGGCCTCGGCCAGCGGAATGAAAACCCCCGGCGAAATCAATCCACGCATCGGATGCTCCCAGCGCACGAGTGCCTCGGCCCCCACCTGACGACCAAAGGCGTCGACTTGCGGCTGGACGAAAAGCCGCATTTGCCTCTTGTCGATCGCGAGACGAAGCTCCCGTTCGAGTTCATAGCGCGCCTTGACGGCCTCGCCCATTTCGGACTCGAAAAACACCGCTTGCCCTCCGCCCGTCTCCTTGGCTTCGCGCATCGCCATATCCGCCTGGCGCAGGACATCCGAGGCTGTTTCCTGTGCCATGGCCGGAAACATCGCAATTCCAATGCTGGCTTCGAGATGGATAGCTTCGCCTTCCAATTCGATTGACTCGCGCAGCGCGGCATTCAGCTTCTCCGCCACCGCCAACCCGGCTCGACCTGCCGAGTCACGTGATTGCTGCAGTCGAGGCAACAGCACCGCGAATTCATCGGAATCGAGTCGCGCGAGCGTATCGTCGACGTGCAATATCTGGCTGAACCGCTTCGCCGCCGCTTTTAGAAGCGCATCGCCAATCGCCAGGCCCCGAGCCTCATTGATGGTCTTGAAGCGGTCCAGATCGATTAGAAGCACAACTCCGAAACCACCATCGCGATGGGTATTTGCCACCACCTGGTCGAGTTGTTTGATGAACAGTTCGCGATTCGCCAGCCCCGTAAGACGATCACGCCAGGAAAGGTGCTCCGCTTCCGCCTGCGCGTCGCGAATTTCACTCAGGTCGGCAAAAACCGAAACGTAGTGCGTAACCTTGCCGAATTCATCCCGAACGCTGCTGATCGTCTGTAATTCGGGGAACACTTCCCCGCTCTTTCGCCGGTTCCAAACCTCTCCCGCCCAACTCCCGTGCAATTCCAGAGCATCCCACATGGCGCGGTGGAACGATTGATCGTGATAACCGGAGTTCAGGAGTTGCGGCGTCTTGCCCAACACATCCGCCACGGAGTATCCGGTGATCCGGCAGAAGGCGGGATTAACCAGGACTATTTTGGATGTCGTATCGGTAATCATAATGGCTTCGCCAGTCGTTTCGAAGACCCGCGCTGCCAGGCGCTGCTGTTCCTCGGTTCTCTTGCGTTCACTCAGGTCATGGCCGATCACCAACATCCCGCGTCGTCTGCCGTCTTCATGAAAAACGGGAACCCGCGTCACTTCGAACCGCCTCGACGAACCATCCGCAGCCCGAATATCTTCCTCGCTTCGGCTGAGGCCACCATTCCTCCACACGGCCTCGTCGCTCGATTCAGCGGATAACAGCCCGACCAAATCCCTTGCCGCCCAACTGACCAGGTCGGAAGTCCGTTTTCCGCGAAGGTCGATTCCGTGCAACTTGAAGAACTCGCGCGCTGCCTTGTTGGCTTCCAACCAGCATCCTTCCCCATCCTTGAAGCAAACAATATCCGGCAATGCATTGATCAGCGCACGGTTAGCATCCCCGGCACCCGCCAATTGGTCCTGCAAACGCAGCAAGGGGGAAATCACCCATCGACCAAGTGCCACGTTCAAAACCAAGATGGCAATTAGGGCGACGACGACGATAGCCATTAACAATCGATTCCTGACGTCGATAGAGGCCCGGGAAAAATCGTCGAGGTAACCGCTTGATGCCACCACCCAGCCGAGCTCCCGATACTCGGTAAAGGCCGCCAACTTCTCGCGCGAGCTCGTATCACCGATCTCCTCGTTCCGCCAACGGTAGAACACCACGCCTTCACGTTGCTCGAGCATCTCCCTGAGCGTCGAACCGCTGTCGTTGATCAGCTCCTCGGAGAGCGCATTCTTGCCCTGCTTGGTCGGATGAACAAGGAAACGTCCGTAATCCTCGCCTTTGTTCGCATTCAGAACGTAGGCGTATCCGGCCTTGCCGATGGTTAACTGGCGAACTTTGTCCAGGAGAGAATTCAGGCTGTCCGTCAAATCCATCCCGACGAAGAGCAGGCCGATGACGCGCTGCGACGCGTCGCGTAACGGTATGTATTCGGTCATGTACTGGCGACCGAAGAGCGTCACTTGACCGAGAAACGATTGGCCAGCGAGAACTCTTGCGTAGCCGGGATGGCCTTTGCCGAGGAATGTACCTATCGCCGGGGTTCCATCTTCTTTTGTGACCGACGTGGTAATGCGCAGAAAATCGTCGCCCACTCTGACAAACACGGTTGCTACACTCCCCCCCGTGTCGCGACTGAATTGATTGACGAGCCGATGATCGATACCAAGCGGCTGTCCTCCAAGCTTGAGAACAGGGGCTTCAACATCGCCGATTCGCATCAACCGCGTCTCGTCGAGGGAGAATGTTCCCGGAAAGTACTGAAAAAAGACCTTGCTCAGATTCAGCAAAGCCATCTTGAGACCGTCCTGATTGGCAGCAATCATGTTGCGCAACATCACGTTGCTGGCGCGGACCTGGCTGACGGCATCTTCCTTGGCTGCGCGTTCAAGGTCGGTTACCAAGAACCAGCCGAACGGCAGCATCACCACGAGCATGACCGAAACAACAATGAATGAAAGCTTGGCTCGCAATGCCAGCGACGATTCGGTAGCGCTTGTCTGTTGCATTGCGGAGAACATCATCTATGCCTTCTGTGATCGATCAGCGAGCTTTTGTAACCCAGGAACGCCTGGTATTCAATGATCAGGATAGCGCAAGTCATCAACTCCACTAACACCGTGGGCCATGCACGTACCGGGAGCATGCTCCACAAGGCAAGTTCGCCGATCTGCCATTCTCCCGCCTTGATGCTATGGGTTTGGCTCAGGCGGATGAAAACCGGANNCGTTCAAGCGAAACACCTTGCAAGTGCATGAATTGCGGACTAGCCTGAAATCGCTGGCTGCTCTTTTCTGAATCTCCTCCGGCTTGATCTTCCCCCGGCCCTGGAAACATCGCCGGGGTATTTTTTGCTAAGAATGGAGGCCCCCATGAAAAGGTGTTCGGGTCCGACAGCAGCGCCGCTCGGCTCGGCTTTGACAGCCCGTTTTGTCCGCAGGGCCATGCGGATCGACGGTATCGCGCTGGCCACGCGCCCTCGGCGAGCCTTCCGTTGATGTCCATGAAACTACGGGCCACCTGCGTCCTGTCCGCTATCAACCGAATCATTGACAGCGTCGTCACCGAAGCCGAGGTGGTCGACATCAATGCCGAACCTGCCGGTGGATTCCGCGAATTGCACTACCGGCTCATCTCAGGCGAGGCCGGCTGGGTACTCCAGGTGGACCGGGTGATCAAACTCCCGTAGTCCTTCCATTCTTCACACATCATGGCTTCCCGATTCCGCATTCTCCCCAAAGCGCGGATTCTTGCCGTCGTGGTTCTGGCCGGCTGCGTGTTCTATCCGCACACCACCATGGAATACAACCCCGCGTGCGACACGATCCAGAGACACATGAAACTCAATTCCACCCAGGTCGAAGCCTTTCTGGGGTGCAGCGACAGAGCCTGCGCCGAATTGCTGGTAGTCGCCGGCGTCGTTTCAGCCGCGTCGTTCGTGGTCTCCGGCAGCATTGCCGTCATCGGGGATATCGTCTATTGGCTGGAAGCCAGGGTTCAATGCCGGAAGACCGGCGAATGAACGACAAAAGATCAATTGGGCCGGCAACCCGGGGAGATCCCAGAGCCTAGCGCATCATCCGTTTCAGATCGTCGAGGAACGCCCCCAGCAGGCTGCGCATTTCTCTCATCCGAGCGGGTTCCACGTTTTCTCCGGCAGAATGGAGCACACATATTTCGGCCGCCAGCGCATGCATCCGCTGGTGCGCATCCTCCATGTTCCCGAAGGCCGGATGTCCCTCGCGGCAAACCCAGCCTTCGGACTGCAACCACTGGCCGAAGCGGCATTGACGGTTATCCAGCGTAGGCAAAGTGTCCCGTTCACCCTTGAGATAGCTTTCGATGTGTGCCAGCCAGGCACGATGTTCGCTGGCGGCATAAAGCAACGGCAGGTCGCTACGATCGATCGGCGACAGATTGCTCCAGGCAGGATCAGGACGCCATGACGCCGCCCAGCCGGTGAATTCGGAAGCCGGCATGGGCCGGGCGATCCCGTACCCCTGCGCCAGCTCGCAACCTAGCCGGAGCAAAATCCGTCCGTGCTCCACGGTTTCCACGCCTTCGGCGATGACCTGGCGATCGAACGCCGTCGCCAGACCGAGAATCCCTTCCAGAATGGCCAGATCGTCGGGATCGTCGAGCATGTCGCGCACAAAGCTCTGGTCGATCTTGAGTTTCCGGACCGGCAAACGCTTGAGGTAGGTCAGCGAGGAATAACCCGTGCCGAAATCGTCCAGGGAGAAACTCACCCCGATCGTCTGACACGCCTCGATGATCCGCGAGATGCGCGTCAGGTCTTCCAGGGCACTGGTCTCCACGACCTCCATCATCAGCTTTTCCGGGCTGACGTGCGGATGCACCGCCAGGATCGCGCGCAGGCGATCGACAAAGTCAGCCTGCTGCAACTGGCGCGCGCCAATATTCACGCTCACCGACACGTCCAGACCGGCGTCCTGCCAGAGGCGAATCTGGGCCAGAGCGCCATGGATCACCCATTCCCCCACTTCGACAGCCAACGGATGATCTTCGATGACCGGCAGGAACGCCCCGGGCGGCAACAATCCCCGCTCGGGATGCTGCCAGCGGATCAGCGCCTCCGCACCGATCACCAATCCGGTACGCATGTTGACCTTGGGCTGGTAGTGGAGCACCAGTTCGCGGTCGTACAGGGCGCGGCGAATGCGTTCCAGGCTTTCATGGTGTCCGCGAACGCTGCGATCACGGTCGGCATCGAAAACGTGGAAGCGATTCTTGCCGGCCAGCTTGGCCTGATACATGGCCTGGTCCGCCTGGCGCAAGAGCTGGTCGGCATCGACGTCTTCCGCCTGAGGATAGAAGGTTACGCCGAGGCTGGCCGAAATCTGATGCACGAGCTCGCCGACGGATATCGGCTGAGCTACGGAAGCCAGCAGGCGATCGAGCATCGGCAGGCACGTGTCGGCGTCGGGCAGATCGAGCAGGACGGCGACAAATTCGTCGCCCCCCATGCGGGCGATTGTGTCGCCTTCGCGCAAGGTCTGTTTCATGCGGTTCGCCAGCGCGACCAGCAGCTGGTCGCCTGACTCGTGCCCATAAGTATCATTGACCCGTTTGAAGCCGTCGAGATCGAGGTAGGCCACGGCCAGCCGCTGAGCGCGCCGGGGCGCCTGCAGCATGGCCTGGTTCAGGCGGTCGGCCAGCAGCACGCGATTGGGCAGCGTGGTCAGGGCATCGTAATGGGCAATGTGCTCCAGTTCACGTTCATGTTCCTTTTGCAGCGTAATATCCGAAAAAAGCGCCACGTACTGCCGGATCACTCCCGCGGCATCACGCAAGGCCGTGATATTCAGCATTTCCGCGTACACCTCGCCGTTCTTGCGCCGATTCCAGATGTCGCCATACCAGTGACCCTTCTCCGCCAATGCCGCCCACAGGGCCACGTAAAACGCCTCATCGTGGCGGCCGGATTTGAGCATCCGCGGACTATGGCCCAGCACCTCATGACGATCGTATCCGGTGATCCGGGTAAACGCATCGTTCACTTCGATGATCGTCCCATCCGCCGCCGTAATCATGATGCCCTCGCTGGCGTGCGAGAACACACTGGCCGCAAGACGGAGTTTTTCCTCGGCCTGCATGCGTTCGGTGATGTCCTGCAAGGCGCCGTAGAGCTGATGCCTTCCCTGATTGCCCGACTCCTCCTCGACCCGGGCAACGCTGCGCAGGTACCGCACCGTTCCATGGCGATGCCGGATACGCAGGATGACATCGCTCGACGTGCCGGCCGTGAGCTGCGTGATATTTGAATCGAACAGTGGCAAGTCTTCTGGAGCGACAAACGGACGCCAACAGCCTCTGGCCATAATCTCCGCTGCATCGCAGCCGAACAGCCGGTCGGTATCGCCCGCCACCCAGTCGATAAGGAATTGCCCTTTTTCCGAACGCCGGCACGAATAGAGAACATCGCTGGAAATCGAGGAAATCAGCCGGAAACGGTTTTCGCTTGCTGCGAGGGCATCCTCCGTAGCCTTGCGCTCCGTAATGTCGCGCAGAAAGACGAAGAACTCCCCTCCGCCCACTCCCCGATAGATGGCGCTCACTTCCACGCGCCAGACCGAACCATCCTTGCGGCGATGCCGCGTTTCGAACAACTCGCTGCCGTTCCTGATCACCCGCCGGATGTGCCCCTCGATCTGATCGGCGTTCTCCTCTGCCTCCAGTTCTCGCAGGCTCATGCCCAACAGCTCTTCGCGCGCATAGCCGGAGAGCCTGCAATAGGCCGGATTGACGTCCAACAATCGCGCCGCCGCGCTGACACGCCAGAAACCGTCCTTGGTGGTTTCCATGATGCTGTTCAGCACCTCGTGGCTGTCGCGCAATTTTTCCTCGGCCCGCCTCAACCGTCGGTTGGCAGCCCATAGCCCCAACAACCCCAGTGTGCCGATGACACCGTGCCCGATCAACAGATGCGAGCGCTGTTGCCACGCAACATCGAGGTAAGGGTCGAACGGAATCGAGACGCTGATACCGCCGCGAATGTCGCCGACTTTGTATCCTTGCTTCTCGTGGCATTTCAGGCACGACTCCTCGGTGATCAGAGGACGCATGAAGCGCAGGAAGGGGATGCCATCGATGCGCTCCGTCGAAACCACCTCGCGCGTGCCGCTTTCGAACGACTGTAACGCCCGCGTCTCCCACTCGTCGGCTGCGTTTTCGGGGCGGAGCGGATTCAGGCTGGTGATATGCCCGCGCGCGCCGTACTGCCCTGCAGCGAGTTCGTGGACCTGGCGCGTCATGTAGGCCGGATTGACAAGCGTCAGTTCTTTGCCGCCGGTGGTCGTCACATCCCGATCGGGAAGATGCTCAAGGTACGGATTGGGGGGCGTTTGCTGCGTCGGCGGCACGTAAACACCGCCGTGCCCGGACGCCCAGCGGCGATAAAGCAGATCCTTCTCGAAGCTTGAACGCGCCTCGACGCGCGCCAATTCGCCGACCGAGTTGCCCACCTGTCGCCAGTTCCAGGCGAGCGAGGCGCAAACGAGAAGCACCCAAGCGCATATCGCCACCCAAGCGGATTTCCTGGTCATGCGGAATCTCCACCACGAATCTTCTTGCTGGTTTTCCTGCGGCAGTAAGCCAAGGCCGCTCCCCCACCTTTTCGTCTTCAGGCCACTCTATCAAAGCGCGTAATGGAGAGGTGGAAATATGTCTCACCGAGAGGCTCGTTTCCGGGGGCGACTCAAGCGAAAGCCACAGCCCTCCGTTGGCGCTCCGCTCGACACCTTTACGTGCGGAACGGAGATTGGCAGGTTCAGGACAGTCAACTTTGCCGAGAAGGTTCGCCGGTCCGCCCGACAACCCGATAACACGGGCTGTACTCCTTGCCGGGCAGTTTCATGCGGCTTTGCTGCACGAATGAGGCCAGGAGGGCGTCCATCGGCCCCATGATCTCCGAGTCGCCATGGATCTCGAACGGCCCATGCCGTTCGATCTCGCGAATGCCGTTGGCCTTGACATTCCCGGCGACGATACCCGAGAAGGCGCAGCGCAGATTGGCGGCCAGCGCGTGGTTCGGCTGGTTCTTGTGCAGATCGAGCGTGCGCATGGCCTCGTGCGTCGGCCGAAAGCGGCGCTGGAAGGCGCTGTCCACGTGCAGCAGCCAGTTGAAGTTGTAGGCATCGCGCCGGCCTTTGCGGAAATCGCGCACCGTCTCCAGGCTGCCCTTGATCTCGCGGGCCACCCGCTCCGGGTCATCGATGACGATCTTGTAGAGGCGTTGCGCCTCGACGCCGAGTGTCTCGCCGACGAACTCGTCGATGCGCCGGAAGTAGCTTTCCGCACTCCGGGGTCCGGTGAATATCACCGGGAATGGAAGATCGGCGTTATCGGGATGCAGCAGGATGCCCAGCAGGTAGAGAATTTCCTCTGCCGTACCGGCGCCGCCGGGAAAGACGACGATGCCGTGACCGACGCGAACAAAGGCTTCGAGCCGCTTCTCGATGTCGGGGAAGATGACCAGCGCATTGACGATCGGATTGGGCGATTCGGCGGCAATGATGCCCGGCTCGGAAAAACCCAGATAGCGCCCGCCAATGCGCTGCTTGGCATGGCCGATGGCCGCCCCTTTCATTGGCCCTTTCATGGCCCCCGGGCCGCAGCCGGTGCAGATGTCGAGACCGCGCAACCCGAGTTGGTAGCCGACCAGCTTGGTGTAATCGTATTCCTCGCGGGCGATCGAGTGGCCGCCCCAGCAGACCACGACGTTGGTATCGTTCACTGGCTGCAGGATGCCGGCGTTGCGCAGGATGTGGAAGACCGTGTCGGTGACTCCCTCCGACGTGCTCTGGTCGAATTTCGGGTTGTTGCGGATCTCGTCACCCAGATAGACGACGTCGCGCAACACGGAGAACAGATGTTCGCGGATACCGGTAATCATCTTCCCGTCGACGAACGCACTGGCCGGCGCACCGTGAATGTCGAGCTTGATGCCGCGCTCGCGGCTGATCAGCCGGATGCCGAACGACTCGTAGCGTTCAAGCAATTCCTTGCCGTCATCGAGTTCGTTGCCGCAATTCAGAACGGCCAGCGCGCAATTGCGGAACAGCTCGTGCAGTCCGCCATGGCTGCGGTCGAGCAGGCTGGCGACTTCGGCGCGGGAGAGAACCTCCAGCTTGCCGGTGGGGGAGACCTGTGTATCGACGACTTCGTGGGACATATCATTGCTTATCGCTTGAATGGGGTGCAAACGATAGCAGATGGGAGGCCATGCGGGAATCGGAAGCGAGTGGAGAAAAGACAACGCTGGTCAAGCGCCTAAATAATGGCGGTCTTACTCACGCTCCTGGCAAGGCGAGCGATTCTGGCTGCCGGACTTTCGTTCCGGCAGCCTGTCTTCACAGTTCCTCTTGCTTCGGCAACAGGTCATCGCAAGCTTCTAAAGAAGATTCGGCAAGACCATTATTAAAGACGGCCAGTACGTAACTACGACAAGAGACACTATCAGGGCAAGTATGAAAGGAATAGATTCCTTGACGAACTCGGCAATCGGCAACTTAGTAATCGCACATGTTGTAAACATCATCGAGCCGAACGGCGGCGTTACGCCACCGATCATGATATTGACGATCATGATCATGCCGAAATGGATTGGATCGACGCCCATCTTGAGAACTACCGGAACCAGCAGCGGTGCCGTAATGATGAGTACGGCACCTCCTTCGAGGAACATGCCGAGCACCAGCAGCAGAATGTTGATCACCGCCAGCATGACGTAGACGTTGGAAGACAAATCCATCAACACTTCGGTGATTTGCTGCGGCAGGCGCTCCCAACTCATGTAGTAGCTGAACACCGACGCCGAGACGAGAAGCAGAACGACAGAACTCGTCGCATAAACGGTATCCCGAATGATGTGCGGAAAATGTTTCCACTTCAGCTGTTTGTAAACAAAGAAGCCGACAAACGTGCAAAACACTACAGCGATAGCGCCTGCTTCGGTAGGCGTAAATACGCCGTAACGCAGTCCCATGATGATGGCCAATGGCAACAGGAGAGCCCAACTGGAGTGGCGCGCCTGAACCAGGATTTCACTCATGGACGCCATCTTGTCGCGCGTCGGCTTGTAGCCCCGTTTCTTGGCAATGATGGCGACGGTCACCATCAGGCACACCGCCATCAACACGCCGGGAACATACCCAGCAATGAATATTTTGGCGACCGAAACATTGGCGATCAGTGCATAGATGATCAGGTTGATTCCCGGCGGGATTACCGGGCAAACAGCCGAAGCTGCGGCAGTCAGTGCGGAGGAGAACCCCTTGCTCATGCCATGCTTTTCCATTTCCGGAACCAGGATTTTCGCCTGCATGGCCGCATCGGCATTGGCCGATCCGGAGATCCCGCCCATCAACACGGCCAGCATGACGTTAACCTGAGCCAAGCCGCCGCGCAGGTGACCTGTCAGTACTTCAGCCATCTTCATCAAGCTCGAACTGATACCCGAATAGTTCATGATCTCGCCGGCCATGATGAAGAACGGCACGGCAAGCAGCGGAAACGAGGATGTACTGCTGATGAACTTCTGCAAGAGCAGGTCTACCGGCGACCCGGCATTGATGAAGGTGAAGTAGGCAAGCGCTGACGCGAAGAGGGCGAAAGCGATGGGGATCGAGGAAAAATAAAGGACAAAGACCACGAACACCGGTAACAGGGTCATCTCGCTCATTGCGCACCTCCTCGTGCCGTCTTGTCCATGATCCTGGCGATATCACGCAAGAAGTAGCGGATTGCATGGAATGTCATCAAAGCGAATCCGACGCAGATTGCCGA
This sequence comes from Candidatus Accumulibacter sp. UBA704, assembly GCA_002304785.1. Lineage (GTDB taxonomy): Bacteria > Pseudomonadota > Gammaproteobacteria > Burkholderiales > Rhodocyclaceae > Propionivibrio. Next base: position 27,512 of record DBMG01000086.1, read on the forward strand.
ACTCACCCAGGCGGAAGAGATATCAAGAACCGGCGTTGTCTTGATCGAGGACGCCTTGGCGAACACGATGGACAAATAAAAGATGTAGCCGTTGATAACGATCATCAGCAGATGGACGATAACCTCGATGAACGGCTGGAAGGATTTGGGCAGCAAACTGGTGACGACGTCGATGCCAATATGCATTCCGCGTTTGTAAGCTGCTGCGCAACCGACGAAAACACTCCACACGAATGCCGTAGTGGCCACTTCTTCGACCCANNAAAGCCCGGTGTTGAAGAAGTAGCGCAACAGGACATTCAAGATCACGACAAGTGTCGTGATGGTGAGGAAGACTCCGCCGACAATCTCCTCAAAATTCTTGATCAGGTTGTTCATGGTGGATTCCAGAGGGCCTCGAGAGACCCTGGGGGTTATAAACGGGTCATTCGGGCGAGGACTTCCCGCCCGAATGAC
>DBMG01000164.1 GCA_002304785.1 Candidatus Accumulibacter sp. UBA704
CCTCCGCGCTCGACCCGGAACTGGTCAACGAAGTGCTCGGCGTCGTGCGCCAGCTCGCCAGCGAAGGCATGACGCTGATCATGGTCACGCACGAGATGCGCTTCGCGCGCGAAGTCAGCGACAAGCTGGTGTTCATGCACGAAGGCAAGATCCACGAATCCGGCGACCCGCAGGCGATGTTTGCGAAGCCGGAAACGCCGGAATTCGCGAGTTTTATCGGTTCATTGAATTGAGACTTCCCTGATGACATCCAACTCCCCCCAAACCCTCACCCCCCTCCCCCCTTGGGCCACCCGTTCCATCAACCTCGCCGACCCCCGCCTCGGCGCCGAGGCGCTCGCCTGTTCCGACGACTTCTTCGCTCCGATGGCGCGCATGCTCAACCCCGAGCCGGCCTGTTTCATCCCCGGCAAGTACGACGACAACGGCAAGTGGATGGACGGCTGGGAGAGCCGCCGGAAGCGCGTGGCCGGCCATGACTGGTGCATCGTCAAGCTCGGCTGCGCCGGCACCATCGCCGGCTTCGATCTCGACACCAGCTTCTTCACCGGCAACTACCCGCCCGCCGCCAGCATCGAAGGCTGCCCGGCGGGCTGCAATCCGAACGGCGGTAACTGGCGCGCGCTAACGCCGACGCTGCCGCTGCAAGGCAACCGCCATCATCTGGTCGAAGCTACCGGCACCGGCGACACCGTTTATTCCCATGTCCGCGTCAACATCTACCCCGACGGCGGACTCGCCCGCCTGCGCGTCTACGGCCGCCCCGCGCCGCAGACCATCGAAACCGGCCCGGACGGCCTCATCGACCTTGCTGCCGCCCGACACGGCGGACGCGCCTTCGCCTGGAATGACGCGCACTTCGGCGCCGCCGCCAACCTGCTGCTGCCCGGCTGCGGCATCAACATGGGCGACGGCTGGGAAACCCGCCGGCGGCGCGAACCGGGGCACGACTGGTGCCTGATCGCCCTCGGAATCCCCGGCACGATCCGCCGCATCGACGTCGATACCGCTCACTTCAAGGGCAACTTCCCCGACCGCTGCTCGCTGCAGGGCGCCTGGGTTCCGGGCCTGGACGAGGCGGCGATGCCCGCGCAGTCGCAGTTCTGGCCGACGCTGCTGGCCGAAAGCCGGCTCGCGGCGGACAGCGTGCACAGCTTCGCCGTCGACACCGCCGCCCCCGTCAGCCACGTCCGCTTCAACCTGCATCCGGACGGCGGCGTCTCGCGCCTGCGCCTGTGGGGCCTGCCGGCAGGAGAGGCGATCTGATGCACCTCGCCATCGAACCGCTGACCCGCGACGCCTTCGCCCCGTTCGGTGACGTCATCGAAGCCGCCGATCACCTCTCGTTCCCGATCAACGCCGGCACTTCGCAACGCTTCCACGACCTCGCGCGCCTCGACCCCGGCGAAGGCGGCCGCCTGATCGTCAGCATCTTCCGCGCCCAGCCAAGGCGCCTGCCGCTCGCCATCACCATGCTCGAACGCCACCCGAAGGCCTCGCAAGCCTTCATGCCGCTCGCCGGACTACCGTTCCTCGTCGTCGTCGCGCCGAAAGGCGAACAGATCGACCCCGCACAGATTCGCGCCTTCCTCGCGCAGGGAAAGCAGGGCATCAACTTCGCGGCAGGCGTCTGGCACCACCCGCTGCTTGCCCTGCATGGCGAGAGCGACTTCCTCGTCATCGACCGCGACGATGCCGCCGGCAATTGCGACGAACGTCCACTCGACCAGCCGCTGCTGCTGCACGTCGAGCCGAACCCGGCCAGCCAGGCGGCATGAGCCAACCCAGACGCAATAGCGGTCTGACGCGCTTTTCCTGGATTCCGGCTTGCGCCGGNNCCGTCATCCCGGCGCACGCCGGGATCCAGAAACCACGGCGATTTGGCGCACCACCCCCATTGTCGAAGACTCAAGGCAAATTTCATGCTGACCGGATTCCTGCAACTCCTAGCCTTCCTGCTCGCCGGCGAAACCGTCGTTTATCTCGCCGCCCTGCCCCTCCCCGGCGCCGTCATCGGCATGGCCTTGCTGCTCGGCTGGCTGCTCTNNGGCGAAAACCTCGGCAAGGCCACTACCGGCATCCTGCAATTCCTCTCGCTGCTGTTCGTCCCGGTGGGCGTCGGCATCATTCTGCATCTCGAGCGGCTGCAGCGCGAATGGCCGGCAATCCTCGGCTCGGTACTGTTCGCCACGCTGATCAGCGTCGCGCTCACCGGGCTAATGTTGCGCGCGCTCTCCAAAAACAAGGAGGCCGGCCATGAATGAACGCCTCCTCGGCCTGTGGGCGCACCTGCAGACGCTGCCGGTTTTCTGGCTGGCGCTGACGCTCGGCGTCTTCCACCTCGCCAGCCTGCTCGCCAAGCGCACGCGCGGCTTCCCGTTGGCCAACCCGGTCGGCCTTTCCATCCTGACGCTGTCCCTGCTCCTGACTTTCACCGGCACACCGTACGCGCGCTATTTCGCCGGCGGGCAATGGATACATTTCCTGCTGGCCCCCGCCACCGTCGCGCTGGCCGTGCCGCTCTACCAACAGAAGGAACGCATCCGCAGCCTGCTGAAACCCTTGTTGCTCACGCTGGCCGGAGGTTCGCTGCTGGCCATCACCGCCGCCGTCGGCATCGGCTGGGCGCTCNNCCGCCACCGCGCCGGTGGCCATGGGCATCGTCGAAAAGCTGGGCGGCATCCCTTCACTGACCGCCGCCGTGGTCATCCTCACCGGCATCACCGGCGCCGCCGGCGCGCCGTGGGTGCTGGACCGGCTGGCCATCCGCGAACCCGCCGTGCGCGGCTTCGCCATGGGCCTCGTCAGCCACGGCATCGGCACCGCCCGCGCCTTCCAGGAAAGCGAACAAACCGGCGCCTTCGCCGGGCTGGGGATGGGATTGAACGCGCTGATGACGGCGGTACTGGTGCCGGTGTTGTACTCGATCTTTGCGTGATTCGCGGTCCGACCAAGGATGCCAGAGGCTGTCAGGCGCTTAATGCCGGAAAGCACATCACTCGTGCCCCGATTTCGCGTGCAGCTTCATGCGCGAGGTCCCGAAGCAAGGTTGCGAAAGCAGATCTAGGCAGCACCTTACAAATCCAAAGTTAAAGTTTCGATTTGCAGGACTAGCGCACAACCCAATGAACAATAAAGACTTTCTACAACTCCACCGCCGGCAAATCAGCCGGGCAACACGTGCGGTCGCTGCCACCCGAGCCCCCGCAACACTCAGTTCGACGACATTGCTGACCTTGAGGACTTGCGCCGCATTGATGCCGAAAAGCAAATCACTTTGCCCCCCGTTCCGTTGAGTTCTGCGATGCCGGAGGTGGTGTCGGATGCCGTGCAGGGAGGCCCCCCTCTGATCTTTGCGGCATCGATTAAAGAGCTTTAATATCTCCAAGCAGTGTCTCCAGAATGACAGAATATTCGCCGAGCGATCAATCCGTTGGGCATGGCGGCGCAGACGTTTTCTGTACAAGGACTACAGCATGAGCAAAGCGCATAGCCTTGCCGCAGTTGGATACTGCGTCGGCAAGGCTCTACGGAGCTTTATATCTGGTGACCTTCGGGATGCTGTCTACCAAATTGCGCCAGCGATAGACGTGACAGCAAAGAAGCGGTATCCAACAATCCGAAGAGTTGGTCCTCGCACGAAAGCTTTTCTTCTGGATGAGCAAACACTCATCTATTACCTGTCGACCCAAGGCAGATATTCCTTGCCCGAGCGGATCAAGATCATGCTGGTTGATTCCAAGACCGACAAACCGGTTGGGGACTCACAGGAACACAACGGAGAACTCGCAGATTTCATCTATCACAATATTCGATGCGCACAATCGCACGATGGTGAAATAGACTATGAATACATCGACTTCGGCCGGAACTTCGGTGTCGGGAGAATAACTTTTAAGGACGACGGAGAACCGCCGAAGCCTGGTCTTTTTGTCGTTTCGCGAGCCACAGTATTAGCCTTAATACTTTCGGTGGTTTGCGCTCCTGAAAATGCCAAACTGCAACTCCCCGGCGACATCGACTTGTTCGGCAAGATCGTTCTTCAAAAGAATCTCTTGGCAGGAAACAGGAACTATTTAATGAGGTGTCTCCGTAGACTATTTGATGCAGAAGGAGTTGGCGCCTGACACTTCGAGGACAGGCGAAAGGTCGAGTACGCTCCTGACCACCACGTCACCGCGTTACAACCGCCAATTTCATATCTCCAGGGACGAATCCAAGATTCCTACTCACCAGGGCGACGCGCAGCGCGGCCAACGCCTGGTAAACCTCTTCGGATGATCGCCAAGCAATCGGGCGAGACGGTCAGCGTTTGCGACTCTCGCTACCACTGAAAGTGCCAGCTCCTCCCGACCGTCCACGGCTGGCTTTGCACAGCCAGCCGGCTACGCAGGCGCGAAGCGATGGGGCAAGCCGGTCCGCGCTTCAGATTCTTGCTATTACTGGAAAAACCCTTTTTAACCCCTCCCGGCCTCCCCTTATCAGGGGAGGAGAAAACCAGCGGCAACTGGACGCGGAGCCTCTACGCAATTTGTCGTATTCCCGCCAATCGCACCGGCTCGTAAGCTCCGACCCAAGAGCCGACAACGCCTACGGAACCGTCCATGTTCAAGTCACTGCTTGCCCTGCTGCTGTTTGCCTGCGCCCTGTCCGCGCAGGCCGCGCCTGATCCTGCGCTGGTGCGGCAGTTGGCGGACGAGGACTCGAGCGTCAAGGTGGCGGCGATCCAGAAACTGACGCAGACGGGCGACCCGGACACGGTGCGCATCCTGCAGGCGATGGCCGACGATGCGCTGGTACTGGCCGGAGGCAAGGTGCTGATCGTCGATGGCGACAAGGCATTTGACGCGGCGACCGGCGCGCCGGTGAAGGTGCCGGAGAACCCCGAATCGATCACTGTCAATAACCGCATCCGCGGCGAGTTGGCCAGTGCCATGGCGGCGTTGAAGTTGTTCGACGCCGACCCGGCGGTGCGCCTGGATTCGGCGCAGAAGCTGCAAAGCAAGGTGAGCGCAGACATGGCGCCGCTGCTGGCGAAGGCGCTGGGGAAGGAATCCGACGCAAGGATCAAGGCGCTGCTGTCCCTGGCGCATGCGCAGGCCAATCTGGCGAACACCGATCCGGCGGCGCGCCTCGCTGCCGTGCGCGCGCTGTCCGGCTCGTCGTCGCCGTCGGTCAAGAGCCTGCTGCTACCGCTCACCGACAAGGCTGGCGAAGCGGATTCCCGAGTGCGCTACGCGGCGATCTCGGCGGTCAAGGCGATTGACGGCCGGCTGTCGACGACCGAGAACCTCGGCCGGGTCTTCTCGGGCCTGTCGCTCGGCAGCATCCTGCTGCTCGGCGCGCTGGGCCTCGCCATCACCTACGGCGTGATGGGCATCATCAACATGGCGCACGGCGAACTGCTGATGATCGGCGCCTATTCGGCGTATGCGGCCCAGAGCCTGTTCCGCGCGTATTT
>DBMG01000034.1:0-2996 GCA_002304785.1 Candidatus Accumulibacter sp. UBA704
CTGCAACGCTGGCCTATGAACACGCCGACAACTCCCTTTCGTCAACCCCGATCCCGACACACCGGAAGTCCCCCTGCCAGGAGGTTCAGTCATGAAAATCAACCGTCGTGAATTCGTCAAGACCCAGGCCATCGCCGCCGCCGCCGCCAGCGCTGGAATCGCGGTGCCGGCCGTGGCTCAGCAGAAGGCGGCGGCGCCGAGTGCCGCCGTGCGCTGGGACAAGGGCGTGTGCCGTTTCTGCGGCACCGGCTGCGCCGTGCTGGTCGGCGTACAGAACGGGCGCGTGGTGGCCACTCAGGGCGACCCGGATTCCGAGGTGAACCGCGGCCTCAACTGCATCAAGGGCTACTTCCTGTCGAAGATCATGTACGGCGAGGATCGCCTGACGCAGCCGCTGTTGCGCATGAAGAACGGCAAGTACGACAAGAACGGCGACTTTACCCCGGTGTCGTGGGATCAGGCGTTCGACGTCATGGCCGAGAAATGGAAAGCGGCACTCAAGTCCGATGGCCCCGCCGGCGTTGGCATGTTCGGGTCCGGACAATGGACGATTTGGGAAGGCTACGCCGCGGCCAAACTGTTCAAGGCCGGCTTCCGTTCCAACAACATCGATCCGAATGCCCGTCACTGCATGGCTTCGGCGGTGGCCGGCTTCATGCGCACCTTCGGCATCGATGAGCCGATGGGGTGTTACGACGACATCGAGCAATCCGACGCCTTTGTGCTCTGGGGCTCGAACATGGCCGAAATGCACCCGATTCTGTGGACGCGCATCACCGACCGCCGCCTGACCAAGACCGACGTGCAGGTGCATGTGTTGTCGACCTTCGAGCACCGCAGTTTCGAGCTGTCCGATAACGGCATGATCTTCGTGCCGAACACCGATCTGGCGATCCTCAACTACATCTGTAATCACATCATCCAGAGCGGCAAGGTTAACGAGGAGTTCGTCAAGAAGAACGTCAACTTCAAGGTTGGCGAGACGGACATCGGTTTCGGATTGCGTCCGGCGCACGCGCTGGAGAAGGACGCCAAGTTCAATGGCTATCCCGGCGCGGACGGCAAGCCGAAGAACAATCCGAACGACGCGAAACCGAGCAGCTTTGAGGAATTCAAGAAATTCGTCAGCGAATACACGCTGGAAAAAGTCTCCAAGCTCTCGGGCGTGCCTCAGGACAAGCTGAAACGGCTGGCCGAGTTGTACGCCGACCCGAAGAAGAAGGTCGTCAGCTACTGGACCATGGGCTTCAACCAGCACACGCGCGGTACCTGGGTGAACAACATGATCTACAACGTGCACCTGCTGGTCGGGAAGATTTCCGAACCGGGCAACGGGCCGTTCTCGCTGACCGGCCAACCCTCCGCGTGCGGCACGGCGCGGGAAGTGGGTACCTTTGCCCACCGCCTGCCGGCGGATATGGTGGTAACCAACCCGGAACATCGCAAGCATACCGAGGAACTCTGGCAGCTTCCGGAGGGCACGCTCAATGACAAGATCGGGCTGCACGCCGTGGCACAGAGTCGCGCGCTCAAGGACGGCAAGCTCAAGTGCTACTGGACGACGACGACCAACAACATGCAGGCGGGGCCGAACATCAACCAGGAAATCTACCCAGGCTGGCGCAACCCGGATACCTTTGTCGTCGTCTCGGAAGCCTACCCGACCGTTTCGGCGCTGGCCGCGGACCTGGTGCTGCCGTCGGCGATGTGGATGGAGAAGGAAGGCGCCTTCGGCAATGCCGAGCGGCGCACCCAGTTCTGGCGGCAACAGGTCAAGGCGCCGGGCGAGGCCAGATCGGACCTGTGGCAGTACATCGAGTTCTCCAAGCGCTTCAAGATGGAAGATGTCTGGCCGGCCGCGCTGCTCGACAAGAAGCCGGAATACAAGGGCAAGACGCTGTACGACGTGCTCTACGCCAACAAGGTGGTCAACAAGTTCCCGAAGAGCGAGACGGCCAAGGTCAACGAGCACGCCATCAAGGGCTATACCAACGACGAGTCCGAGGCCTTCGGCTTCTACGTGCAGAAGGGGCTGTTCGAGGAATACGCGCAGTTCGGTCGCGGCCATGCGCACGACCTTGCACCGTTCGATCTCTATCACAAGGCACGTGGCTTGCGCTGGCCGGTGGTCGACGGCAAGGAGACCCTGTGGCGTTTCCGCGAGGGCTACGACCCGTATGTGAAGGCCGGCGACGGCATCAAGTTCTACGGCCACAAGGACGGCAAGGCGGTGATCTTTGCGCTGCCCTATCAGGATCCGCCTGAGATGCCGGACAAGGAATACGACTTGTGGCTGTGCACCGGCCGCGTGCTCGAGCACTGGCATACCGGGTCGATGACCCGCCGCGTGCCCGAATTGCACAAGGCGGTGCCCGAGGCCCAGGTGTTCATGCACCCGGACGACGCCAAGAAGCGCGGCCTGCAGCGTGGCATGGTGGTCAAGGTCCAGTCGCGGCGCGGCGAAATGACCGCGCGCATCGAGACCAAGGGCCGCAACAAGCCGCCGGTCGGCCTGATCTTCGTGCCGTTCTTCGACGAGTCGCGGCTGGTGAACAAACTGGTGCTCGACGCCACCTGCCCGATTTCAAAAGAGACGGATTTCAAGAAATGCGCGGTGAAGGTGATCCGTGCGTAGCGCGGGCCACCCCGGCGAAGGGTCGACAGAGAGTTCGTGAGTCAGGAACCGTGAGTCCGCTCAAGAAGAACGCAGACCAAACCGGCGCCGCCGCATCACCGGCGTCGCTGGCTCGGCGCAAGTTCATCAACAGCGTTGCCGCCGCTGCCGGTAGCGGTTGCCTGCTGGCGCTCGGGGCCGGGCTGTACGCGCGGCAGGCGTCGGCATTGCCGGCACAGGCGGTCCGGCCGCCGGGAGCGTTGGCGGAGCACGATTTCCTTGCCGCCTGCGTACGCTGCGGGCTGTGCGTGCGCGACTGTCCTTACGGCACGCTGAAACTCTCCGACCTCGGCGATCCGGTGGCGACCGGCACCCCGTACTT
>DBMG01000034.1:3120-6811 GCA_002304785.1 Candidatus Accumulibacter sp. UBA704
TGAGGCACAATCCGCGTTCCGACCGGCATGCGCTGCTGCTGCCCACCGTGCATTCGGACGCCTGCACCGGATGCGGCAAATGCGAGAAATCCTGCGTGCTGCCCGAAGCGGCGATCAAGGTCTTCCCCCGCAATTTGGCGCAGGGGGCCTTGCCCGCACACTACCGTAAGGGTTGGGAAGAGAAGGCGCGGCAAGGGGAATCGCTGATCGGCGAACAGGTCAGGTTGCCGGTGCGCGGCTTCGAAGGCACGACGGCGGGCCGTTCGGCGACCGAGACGGTCGTTGCGCCAGCGACACCCCCACCGCCCGTGCCCGACGTGCCGGTGTCGGCTCCCGGCAAGGCCGGTAGCCTCAATTCGCGGTGGAAGCCATGAGCGCGCCGTCGATCCGATCGTCCGGCCGATCTTGGTTTGCCCGTCAGCGCTGGCTGCTGCTGCGGCGCATCAGTCAACTCGCGATCCTGGCGCTGTTTCTGGCGGGGCCGTGGTTCGGCGTGTGGGTGCTGAAGGGCAATCTGTCGGCTTCGCTGATTCTCGACACTATTCCCCTGGCCGATCCGTTGCTCGTCTTGCAGACGATGCTTGCCGGCCACTGGCCGTACTCCACGGCACTGACGGGAGCGGCGATCATGCTGGCGTTCTATCTGCTGGTCGGCGGACGGGTTTTCTGCAGTTGGGTCTGCCCGGTCAACATGGTGACGGATGCCGCGGCGTGGCTGCGCCGTCGGCTCGGCATAAAAACCGGGCGCGCCCCCGATTCGCATACGCGTTTCTGGCTGCTCGGCGGGGTGCTGCTGGCAACGGCTGTTTTCGGCGTGCTCGTGTGGGAATGGGTTAACCCCGTTTCGTTGTTGCAACGCTCGCTGATCTTCGGGCTGTGGGGGGCAACATCGTTGATTGCCGGCATCTTCTTCTATGACCTGTTGATCGCCAGCCGGGGCTGGTGCGGCCATCTGTGCCCGGTCGGTGCCTTCTATGGCCTGCTCGGACGGACCGCGCTAGTGCGGGTGTCGGCGGCGAAACGCAGCGCTTGCGACGATTGCATGGATTGTTTTGTTGTTTGTCCCGAACCGCAGGTGATCCGGCCGGCGCTAAAGCAGGCCGGGCAGACCCACCCGTTGATTCTTTTCGGAGATTGCACCAATTGCGGCCGTTGCATCGACGTATGCGACCGCCAGGTTTTCAAGATGACCCACCGATTCGACCAGAGGAGCGCGTGATGAACCAGCCGACCTACCGCTTTGCCCGCACTTTCGCCTTTTTTTGGGCCATCGCCATGAGCCTGATCCTGTCCCTTTCCGCGCCGGTATCGGCCGCGGAGGCGTTTGCTCCGGTCAAGCTGCAAACCTTGCGCAGCGTGGACATTACGGCCAGCGATCCGGCCGGCGACGGAACGCGCTATGCGCCCGATACGTCGCCGCTGCCGCGCGATTTTGTGCAACAACCGCCGTTGATCCCGCATACCATCGAGGGGTATATCGTTAGCAAGGAATTCAACAAGTGCATGGATTGCCATGCGTGGTCGCGAGCTGGCCAGGCGAAAGCGACGAAGATATCGATCACGCATTTCAAGTCGCGCGAAGGTGCCGAGATGTCCAGCGTGTCGCCTAACCGCTATTTCTGTAACCAGTGTCACGTCTCGCAGACTGATTCCAAGCCGCTGGTGGGCAATACGTTCAAGCCCGGCGCAGGTTTGCGCTAAGCCGCGCGAGGGAGAGCGAACATGACTATTGAAAAGATCAAGAACGTGGCGGCCGGCGTATTGCGGCGCATCCATGCGTCCGGATGGATCGGTGTCGGCGTGCTGTTCGTTGCCGGCATCTTCTCGTGGATCGGTTTCAACCACGCACTGGAAACGACCAACACCGAGGAGTTCTGCATCTCCTGCCATGAAATGAAGGTCAATTCCTACGAGGAGTACCGCCTGACCACGCATGCGTCCAGTCGTACCGGCGTGCGTGCCTCTTGTCCGGATTGTCACGTGCCGAAGTCGTTCGGGCCGAAGATGTACGCCAAGATCCGGGCCTCCAAGGACGTCTATCACAACATCCTCGGCACCATCGACACGCCCGAGAAGTTCAACGCGTATCGCCTCAAGATGGCTGAAGCAGTATGGACACGGATGAAGGAAACGGATTCGCGCGAATGCCGCGGCTGTCATGACGGACAGAGTTTCGACTACGCCAAGCAGAGCCGCCGGGCGGCCGAGGTGCACCAGGAAGGACTCAATGCCGGGCAGACCTGCATCGACTGCCACAAGGGCATTGCCCACCGCCTGCCGAATGTCGAGCAGTCGATCGGCGCGGAGAAGGGCGGGGCAACCCAGGAGATCTTCCATCCGGCGCCGCTGGTGACGGATACGGCGAAGGGCAAGTAGGGAACAGCCGGCGGGCTGGCCGGTCAACTGTCGTAGGTCGGGTCGGAACTGCGACCCGACCTACGGCATCCGCTCCTGTCGGGTGCCGTTGTCCGGTTGCGTTGGGTCAGGCCCGGCGGGCTAACCCGAGTTACGATAATCTCTCATTTTTTCCCGTTTCGAGGTTGGGTCGATGCGTTCGGTAACCGATACCCTGCAACGTCCGCTGCGCGACCTGCGCATTTCGGTGACGGACCGATGCAATATGCGTTGCACGTACTGCATGCCGCGCGAAGTATTCGGCAAGGGGTTCGTGTTTCTGCAGCGGTCCGAATTGCTGAGTTTCGAGGAGATCACGCGGCTTGCCGGCCTCGGGGTGAGCCTGGGCGTGCGCAAGATCCGCCTCTCCGGGGGCGAACCTTTGCTGCGCCATGGCGTCGAGCGGCTGATCGAACAGCTGGCCGGCTTGCGCGACTCCGAGGGAAGGTCGGTCGAAATCGCCCTGACCACCAACGGCTCGCTGCTGGCGGCCAAGGCCAGGTCGCTGAAGGATGCCGGTCTCACGCGCCTGACCGTCAGCCTGGATGCCCTGAGCGAGGAAATCTTTCAGCGCATGAGCGATTCCGGCGTGGCGGTGGGCAAGGTGCTCGATGGCATCGCAACCGCGCAGGCCGTCGGGCTGGCGCCCCTCAAGGTCAATACGGTCGTCAAGCGTGGAGTCAATGAAGGTGAAATTCTTCCGCTGGTCAGGCATTTCCGGCACAGCGGAGTCATTCTGCGCTTCATCGAATTCATGGACGTCGGCACGACCAATGGCTGGCGCCTGGACGACGTGGTCACCGCGCAGGACATCCTGGCCATGATCGATCGCGAGTTCCCGCTGCGTCGCGTCGATCCGAACTACACGGGCGAGGTGGCCAAGCGTTGGGCGCTCGCCGATGGTTCCGCGGAAATTGGCGTGATCGCCTCGGTGACGCAGGCGTTTTGCCACGAATGCAGCCGTCTCAGGCTGTCCACCGAAGGCATACTCTATACCTGCCTGTTTGCCACTTCCGGTACCGACCTGCGCGCTCCGTTGCGTGACGGGGAAAACGACGCGCAGCTGCGGCAACGCATCATCGACGTCTGGCAAAAGCGCGCCGACCGCTACTCGCAACTGCGCCATGCCGCCACCGATCTGCCGATGAAGAAGATCGAGATGTCGTATATTGGCGGGTGATGGGAAGAGCGCGTTAACCACAACGGGCACAACGACCACAACGAAAAACAAGGGAAACTTCCTGTCTCTGGTTCTCGTTGTGCCCGTCGTGTTCGTTGTGGTTAATTGATTTTTTAG
>DBMG01000032.1 GCA_002304785.1 Candidatus Accumulibacter sp. UBA704
CCTGTCGCAAGCGGCCCCATGCTTCGCCCGGGGCCGCCGCCAAATACTGGCACCACCACGTCACTCCGGCGAAAGCCGGAGTCCAGTTCAAGCACCCCTGGATTCCGGCTTTCGCCGGAGTGACGATTTGGTCGTTGATTTGATTGATCCGACGTGAAGCAAGGTTATTTTGGGGGAGTTTTTTGATGTGTAACAGAATCGGGGGGATGTCATGAGCGAACTCATGCCGGAAAAGGAACAGGCCAGCGAAACCACCGGCGAACTGGCCTTTCAGGCGTTCTGCGCCATCGTGTTCCTGTCCATGATCGGAATGGTTTTCTATAACGCCGTGCTGCGTTATGTCTTCAAATCGAGTTTTGCCCCCAGCGAAGAATGGGCGCGCATTCTCTTCATGTACATCACCTTCTTCGGCTCGATCGAAGGCTTCTACCGCGGCCGGCACATCGCTGTCGATATGCTGACCGGCATGCTGTCCGGCATCACGAAGAAGAGCGTAGATATTTTTGCCCAGGTCCTGGCTCTGGCCGCTCTCTTCGTTCTGGCGATCGGCGGCGTCTCCCTGGTGATGCAGACCATCGACACGAACACGGTGGCCACCGGGCTCAACATGGCGTTCGTCAACGGCACGCTGCCTGTGATGGCATTCGCGGTCATCTTCATGCGCGGGCGAGAACTCCTGCGAACCATAAAAAAACCGGCATCGGCATTCACCGCCAAGCCGAAGGAGTTCTGATCATGGAATTGGTCATTTTTCTCGGCAGCCTTTTCTTCTTCCTCTTCCTGAACATTCCGATCGCACTGGTGATGGTGCTTTCGGCCATCGTCCTGATGCTTTACAGCGGTGACGGCGACTTCATGATCATCCCGCAGTCGATGGTCGACGGAGTCAACAACTACCCGCTGATGGCCATTCCCTTCTTCGTTTTCGCCGGCGAAATCATGGGCAAGGGCGGTCTTTCCAAGCGCGTGATCCTGCTGGCCCAACTGATCATCGGGCGTGTCAAGGGCGGGCTTGGCTACGCGACCATCATCGCCAGCGTGATCTTCGCCGGGCTGATGGGCAGTTCGGTGGGCGAAGCCGCCGCGCTGATGGGTATCCTCTATCCGATGATGAAAGACGCGGGGTACGACAAGGGCCGCGCGGGAGGCATCATTTCCTCCGGCGCCATCCTCGGCCCGATCATTCCGCCGTCGGCCAACTTCATCCTGCTCGGCGCGACGATGGAACTCTCCATCACCAAGCTGTTCATGATCGGCCTGGTTCCGGGTCTGATCATCGGGTTCTTCCTGCTGGTCATGTGGTTCTTCATCGTGCGCGTCGACGGTTACACGGAAACCATCACCTTCACGAAAGCAGAAGCAATCAACATCCTGAAGGAGGCAACCCCCGCCTTCATGCTGCCCGTGCTGCTGCTAGGCGGCATCCGCTTCGGCGTATTCACGCCGACGGAGGGCGGTGCTTTCGCCGCGGTGTATGCAATCGTCGTGACGGTGTTCTACTATCGTGAACTTTCGCTGCGCGACCTGCTGCGTGTCAGCGCCACGTCGGCCCGCACCACGGCTGTCGTGATGCTGATCGTCGGCGCAGCAACGGCCGTCGGCTGGTTCATCACTTCGGCGCAAATCCCGGACCAGATGAAGTCCTTCTTCGAGCCGCTGGTTCCGACGCCCACGTTGCTCCTGATCGCAATCATGTTCTTCCTGTTCGCCGCCGGGATGGTGATGGACCTGACACCGAACATCCTGCTCTTCGCACCGGTGTTCTATCCGCTGACCACAGCCGCCGGCATCGACCCGTACTTCTTCGGCCTGCTGTTCGTGCTCAACGTCGGCATCGGGGTCATCACGCCGCCTGTCGGAACAGTCCTCTTCGTCGTTTGCGGTTCTGCGGGAATTACCATGAACCATCTGGTCAGGAAGATGGCACCGTTCCTCCTGATGGAAATCGGCGTGCTGTTCCTGCTGCTGTTCTTCCCGAAGCTGTCCCTCGTTCCGCTGAAGTGGCTGATGTAAGTGGATATCAACAATAAGAAATGTTTTGTGTTCGACCTGGATGGGACGGTTTACCTCGGTGACCGGCCCATCCAGGGCACGATCGACTTTATCAAGCGCAATCTGGCGCAGCGGGAGATTTTTTTCCTGACCAACAACACCTCGAAGAACCTCGACGACTATGTAAAGAAGCTCGCGGGATTCGGGATCGAGGTTGGCTTGGAAAAGATCCTCTCCCCTTTGTTGCCGCTGGTGGACTACCTGAAGGATCAGGACATCCGCCACATCTATCCGGTCGGAAATACGAGTTTCCGGTCCTATGTCAAAGAACAGATGCCGGACGTGATCTTCACCTCCGGCGACGACTGCCAGGCAGTCATCCTCGGCTACGACACCGAACTCACCTACCAGAAGCTGGCCGATTCCTGCCTGCTGCTGCAGCGGCCCCACGTCCGCTTCCTGTCGACCCACCCGGACATGGTCTGCCCGTCCGCCAAGGGTCCGCTCCCCGACACCGGCAGCTTCGTCAGGCTGTACGAAGGCGCCACGGGCAGATTGCCCGAACTGGTGTTCGGCAAGCCCAATACGCTCGTCCTCTCGCCGCTGCTCAAGCGCTTCCGGCAAGAAGAGATGGTCATGGTCGGCGACCGCCTGACCACCGACAAAGTGTTGGCCGAAAATGCCGGCATCGATTTCATCCTGGTGCTGAGCGGCGAAGCCCAACGCAAGGATCTGCCTGCGCTCGAACGCCAGCCGACGCTGGTTCTCGGCGATCTCGGCGCGCTATAGGCACAGCATGCAAGGCTCAGGCACCTACGAACTGACCATGATTCTCGGAGCGGCGGCGTTGCTGCTCTGGGGCGTGCGCATGGCGCGCACCGGCGTGATGCGCGTGTATGGCGCGCAGATCCGCCGCACGTTGCCGCGCGCCCTGAATAACCGCTTTATCGCTCTGCTCACCGGGGCCGGTGCCGCGACGATCCTGCAAAGCTCGATTGCCGTAGCGGTATTCACTTCCGGCCTGGCCGCCATCGGCGCCATTCCGGTCGCCGACGGCCTGCTCCTGCTGCTCGGCGCCGATGCCGGCAGCGCGGTGGTCGCCGCGCTGCTCACGCTGAACCTCAAGGCCCTGTGGCCGATCCTGATGTTCGTCGGTTACCTGCTGCACTCGATCTACAGCGACACCGATTCGCCGTTCAAACAGTTCGGGCGGATCTCCCTGGGGATCGCCATGATCCTGATCGCGCTGACCTTCATGAGCCAGGTCTCCGCCGCGCTGGCCGCCAGCGACCTGATCCGAATCATCATTTCCTCGCTGGGCGGCGAACTGGTGATCGCCCTGATACTGTTCGCCATATTGACCTGGCTGGCCCATTCGTCAATCGCCATCCTGCTGTTCTGGGCCTCGCTGGTGCATGCCGGCATCACCACCGACCCGAGCCTGATCCTGGCCGCCATCCTCGGCATCAACCTCGGCAACGCCGCGCCGCCGATCATCATGACCTGGAGCCAGGCCGCGCCGGCCCGCCGCATCGTCGTCGGCCACGGCGCCTTCAAGCTGATCGGCGTGATCACCGGATTCATCTGCCTGCGTCTGATCGACGGGCTGTACGAAATGATCCCCGGCGAGCCCAGCTTCCGCGTGGTGATCCTGCACATCCTGTTCAACGGCACCCTGATCGTGGTATTCACCGGATTCGTCCGGCCCATCGCCCGCCTCCTCGACCGGCTTTTCGTCGAACCGCCGAAACCCGCCGACGATATCGGTCCCAAGTACATCCCCGGCAAGACGGATGCCGCCGCCAAGACCGACCTGTTGCCGGTCACAGCCCTGTCGCGCGAGGTGTTGCGAATTCTCGGCACACTGCAGAACATGCTGGAGGTCACCCTGGACATGCTGCTTTCCGGCAGCCCCGAGAAAGCCCAGGAGATCATCCGCATGGAGGACAAGGTCAATGTCCTGTTCAAGGCGGTGCGCGCCTACGCCGTCGACCTGACTCGCAAAGGCATCAGCGAACACGACCAGCGCCGGGTGACGGCCCTGCTGCGTTACACCGCCAGCCTGGAAAACGCCGGGGACGTCGTGTGCAAGACGATGATCGGCATCCCCGAGGCGATGAAGAAAGAGGGCAAGCAGTTCTCCGACGAAGGCAATCTGGAACTGGCACGGCTGTTCCGCTACCTGATCGGCAACACCCAACTGGCCGCCGAAGTCATCATGGCCTGGCAGCAGGAAACGGCCGGGGTGCTGGTCCAGCGCAAGCGCGACTTCAAGGCCATGTGCCACCACAGTTCGCGCCAGCACTTCACGCGCCTGAGCCAGGGCGTCTCGAACGCCATGGAGAGCAGTTCGGCGCACCTCGACCTCTTGTCCGACATGCGCTGGATCAATACGCAAGTGGCGAGCATAGGCTATGACGTGCTGCCTGAGAACGAGGACTCGGGGGACGAAGCGACCGAACAACTGATCACGCACCCGGAATAGCCTGACGAACAGATCGGGCCGAAAACAGAGGAGAAGGACATGCGCGAACTATCCGGCGCCTGGATGCGTCACTCGGGGGATTTCTGGGGCGGCTTCGCGGCCATGCTGGTGGCCTTGCCGGCGTCCGTCGCCTTCGGGGTAACGATCTATGCCGCGATCGATCCGCACTATGCGGCATTCGGCGCGCTCGCGGGAGTGCTGGGCGCCATGGCCCTCGGCCTCATCGCCCCCACCTTCGGCGGCACCGACCGCCTGATCACCGCCCCATGCGCCCCCGCCGCCGCCGTGCTCTCGGCCTTCGCCATCGAACTGGTGAAACAGGGTATCAGCCCGACCAGCATCGTTCTTCTGCTCACCGTGCTCGGCATCCTCACCGGGGGCCTGCAGATCCTGATCGGCTTCCTGGGCGTCGGCCGCCTGATCCGATTCATCCCTTACCCGGTCGTCAGCGGCTACCTCTCCGGGGTCGGGCTGATCATCATCGGTAGCCAGTTGCCCAAGCTGGTCGGCGCGGCAGACGATAGCCGCTGGTACAAGGTCATCTTCTCACCCGAACTGTGGGACTGGCGAGGCATCGCGATCGGCGGGGCGACCATCGTCGCCATGCTGTTTTCCAGTCGCATCGCCAGAAAAATTCCCGGCACGATTGTTGGCATCGCCTGCGGCGCGCTGACCTACGCCGGTCTCGCCATGTTCGATCCGAGCCTGGCCACGCTCGAGAACAATCCGCTGGTTATCGGCCCGCTGGGCGCCACCGGCGAAGGCTACATCACGCTGATCACCGACCGCTGGCAACAGATCGGCGAACTCAAGCTTTCGCAGGTCGGCAGCCTGTTTACCAGCGCCCTGACGCTGGCCGTCCTGCTCTCCATCGACACGCTGAAGACCTGCGTGGTGCTCGACCGGCTGACGCGTTCCCGGCACGACTCGGATCGCGAACTGGCCGCGCAGGGCCTGGCCAACATGACGGCTTCGGTAGTGGGCGGCATGCCGGGCGCCGGCCAGATGGGCGCCACGATGGTCAATTACTCGAGCGGGGCCAAAACGCGCATCTCCGGGGTCGTCGAGGGGTTGACCTCGGTCATCGCCGCCCTGCTGCTCGGTTCGTTCATCGCCTGGACGCCGGTGGCGACGCTTTCCGGCGTGCTGATCGTGGTCGGGCTGCGCATGATCGACACCGATCCGCTGCGCTTCCTCGAATCCAAGTCGACGGTCATCGATTTCGTGGTGGTGCTAGCGGTGGTCGGCGTCGCCCTGACCATCGGCCTGATCGCCGCATCGGCCGTCGGCGTCATCCTGTCGATCATGCTCTTCCTGCGCGAACAGGTTGGCGGCACGGTGGTCCGGCGCAAGAGTTTCGTCGGCGAACGTTCGTCCGCTTGGTACCGCCCCGAGAGCGAAATGCGCATCCTGGAAAAGAAAGGCCACTCGGCGGTCATCTTCGAACTTCAGGGCAGCCTGTTCTTCGGTACCGCGCAGCAGCTCTACCGCACGCTCGAGCCGGAACTGGCGACGACCGAATATCTGATCCTCGATCTGCAGCGCGTGCAGTCCGTCGACGTCACGGCGGCGCACATGCTCAACCTGGTGCGCGACGCGCTCGCCGAGCGCAACGTTCCGCTGCTGCTCTCCAACGTGCGCGAACGCCTGCCCAGCGGGCGCGATCTGCGCGAGTTCCTGGAACTCGCCGGCCTGCGTGCGGACGACGAGCATGTCATCTATCTGCCCACGCTGGAAGCCGCGATCGAGTGGGTCGAAGCCCGTCTGCTTGGCGACAGCAAGAAACCCGACGCGGACGAGCAGCCGCCGCTGGAACTGCACGAAATCGAGTTGTTCAAGGGTAGCAAGCCCGATACGCTGGTCGATCTCGAAGCCTGCCTGGAAAAGCGCTCGTACAAGGCCGGCGAAACGATTTTCTCGTTCGGTGATCCGAGCAACGATCTGTTCCTGATCCGCAAGGGCGAAGTGAAGATCGTCGGATCGGTCGGCCGCGGCGGTGCGATGAAGCATATCGCCACCTATGGGCGCGGCGACTTCCTCGGCGGACAGGCCTTCCTCGACAATCGCCAGCGCAGCAACGACGCCATCGCCATCCGCGACTGCGACATGTACGTCCTCTCGCTCGAGAAGTTCAACTACCTCGCCGACCAGCATAAGCGCATCGCGCTGGTGCTGATGACCAAGCTGGCCCGCCTCCTCTCCATCCGCCTGCGGCATATCAACGAGGAGTTGACGTTGATGCAGGATAACTGAACCTCATCATTTCCGGCTTGACCGGGAACCCGGTGGTCCACTTCCGGGCTCCGGCCCGCACCGGAATAACGGAACGAGAGAGGGTCGTCGGCGCTCAAGACGCCGAATGGCCGAGTTGCTGCGAGATTTCCTGCGCCGTCGCGCACAGCACGGCCGCCAGCTCATTGAAGCGCTCGCGTGAAATGTCGAGGACCGTTCCCACCGCGCTGATCGCCGCGACGACCTGACCGCGCATGTCGCGTACCGGAGCGGCGATACAGCGGATATTCACGAGGTCCTCCTCGTCATCGAACGCCCAGCCGCGCTCGCGCACGCCGTGCAGATGGCGACGGAACTCGTCCGGATCGACGATCGAACGCGGTGTCTTGCGTTCCCACGTCACCTGCTCCAGTACCTCGTCGAGTTCCTTTTCGGGCAGGCCGGCGAGCAGCACCTTGCCCAACGAGGAACTGTGTAGTGAAAGGCGTTTGCCTACCCAGGTATTGACGCGGATCTCGCGGCTCCCCTCAACCTTGAGCAGGTACACCGCTTCGGCACCTTCCATTACCCCGAGATGGCACGTGAGCTGCGTCTGCTGCGCCAAGTCCTTGAGCATCGGCAGCGCCAGTTCGTGCAACTGCCGCTGGTTGCCAGCCTGCGCGCCCAACTCGAACAGACGCAGCCCGAGCACGTAGCCGCGATCGGCGCGCGCCTGCAGCGCCCCGACCTGGCACAGGGTGGTGATCAGGTGGTGGCAACTGCTGTTCGGCAACCCGAGCCGGTCGCGGATTTCGGCGAACCCCAGGCCTGGTTCGCGGGCGATCAGGTCGAGGATTGCAAAACCCTTGGTCAGGGCCGGCGCCACGGATTTCTGTTCTTTCATTGTCTTCGTCCCTTGTCAGCGGGAAACCACCCGGCTACACTATTTCCATATTAGGGATTGTATTTCCATATATGGAACTTTTCAAGAAAGGTGCATCATGTCGTTTCAGCTGAAAGGCGTTATTCCGCCAGTTCCCACGATCTTCAACGCCCAGGCGCAATTCGATCCGCAAGGGATGGGGCGCCTGATCGATCGCCTGCTCGCAACGGACGTCAACGGTTTCCTGTTTCTCGGCAGTGCCGGCGAGTTCGCCACCCTGCCGCATGAAAGCCGCAAGGCCATCGCCCAATTCTGCGTTGAGCAGGTCGCCGGCAGGAAGCCGGTAATCATCGGCACCGCTTCGTGTTCGACCCAGGAAGTGATCGACCTGAGCACGCACGCGGGGAGCATCGGCGCCGACGCGGTGATGGTCGTGAATCCCTACTACGCCAAGCTGAGCGATGAACGCCTCTACCTGCACTACCGGCAGATCGCCGAAGCCTCGCCGCTGCCGGTGCTGCTGTACAACTTCCCGATCCTGACCGGACAGGATCTGTCGATCGAGCTTGTCGGACGGTTGGCGAAGGATTGCCCGAACATCGTCGGCATCAAGGATACGGTGGACTGCATGAGCCACATCCGTCGTCTCGTTTTCGAAGTCAAGGGGCCGCGACCCGATTTCATGGTCTTCAGCGGCTTCGACGAATACATGCTGGACACCCTGATGATCGGCGGCGATGGCGTCATCCCGGCCACCTCGAACTTCGCCCCGGAAATCACCTGCGGCATCTACCGGGCCTTCCTGGAAAAGGACTTCGCCACGGCACAGGCATTGCTCACCCGGCTGGCCATCCTGTCGCGAATGTACGCAATCGACGCCCCCTTCACCGGCTGCATCAAGGAAGCAATCCGCCTGTCAGGTCTGGACATCCCGACCACCGTGCTGTCACCCGCGACAATGCCCGACGCGGCGACGCTGCAAAAACTGGTGGAGATCCTTACGCGCGGCGGAGTGCTGAAGTAGCAAAACGAGGCAGAGTGCTCCCGGGCGAGACGATTCCTGCTTCTCCTCCTGTTTGCCGGGCCCGTGCCCGGCATTTTTTTGTGAGCCCCCCGAGATACAAGACAGGTAAACTCTCAAGATGACCACGGCACTCCTGCTCCTCCCCGACTTCTCGCTGATCCTGCTCGGCGCCGCGATCCGGCGCTGGATGCATCTCGGCGACCATTTCTGGACGGGCGTCGAAAAGCTCGTCTATTTCATCCTCTTTCCGGCCATGCTGATCAACGCGCTGACCCGCACCCGCCTGGATCTGGCCGCCGCCATCCCATTGCTGGCCACTTCCTTCGCCGCGATTGCGGCCGGCATGCTACTCGGGCTCGTCCCCAAACCGTTTTCGCGCATGCCGGCGCTGACCTACGCATCGATGTACCAATGCGCGTTCCGCTTCAATTCCTATATCGGGCTGGCCATTGCCAGCATGCTGTTCGGGACCGCCGGCGTGGCGACGATGGGCATCGTCCTCGGTTCCGCCGTCCCGGTCGTGAATCTGGTCGCCGTGTGGATGCTCGCCCGCCATGGGCAACTCGGCCTGTGGCGCGAAATCCTGCGCAATCCGCTGATCTGGGCCACCGCCATCGGCTTCGCGCTGAACGCCGCGGGATTCGTGCCACCGACTCCGGTCCAGGTCTTCCTCGGACGGCTGGCGGACGCCTCGATCGCGTTGGGATTGCTCGCCGTCGGCGCCGCGCTGCGGCTGGAAGGCACAACCGGGGTGAGATTCTTTTCCGGCTGGCTGATCGCGGTGAAACTGCTCGTGCTTCCGCTGATCGCCGCCGCCGTCGGCACCCTGTTGGGCCTGGGCGGACTCTATTTCCAGATCGTGGTGCTGTTCGCCGCGCTGCCCACGGCCTCGTCCGCCTACATTCTGGCCATGCGCATGGGCGGCGACGGCAAGAGCGTGGCCTGGCTCATATCGGCCTCCACGCTCGTGTCCATGCTTACCCTGACGCTGTGGGCGTCGTGGGTGGTGTAAGGCCCCGCCCGCTCACAGCGCCAGCCGCACCTCGCGCCATTCGCCGGTAACCACCTCGTCCAGGATTCGGCCCGCCGTCGCCCGCACCTTGCGCAACTCCTGGCGCGGCAGCAGGATTCTCACGGTCTCGGCCACTTCGTGCGCCTCGCCGGTTCGGGCAACCAGCACCTGCAATTCGCGCCCGTCGCCCGCGATCCGTACGCGCCATTGACCCTGTGCGCCGCGACGATTGGCCAGGCTTTCTCCGTCGTCCTCGAAAAAGGCGTCTTCGATCACCCGCTCATCGCGGTACGGAAACACCGCGAATCCCCGCTCATCAGCCGGCTGCGAGAAATGTTGTTCGGCCAGATTGAGCGGCATAACCGATCCTTCGCGGACCAGCAGGGGCGGCCGGTCCCACGGAGCCGGAAGCACGATTTCCTGACCGCCGGCGAAGCGATCGCCGCTCCAGTAGTCGTACCAGTCCGCTCCCTTCGGCAGATACACCTTCCGGTCGCGCTTGCCGGGCTCGACGACCGACGCCACCAACAGCTTGCTTCCCAACAGCATGTCGTCGCTCTCCTCGAAGCAGCGGGGATCCTCCGGGAAATCGTGGTAGATCGGACGCATCATCGGCTCAAAGCGGTCGTGGTAACGCCACAACAGGTCGTAAAGGTAAGGAATGAGGCGGTAGCGGAACTTGATCAGGTCGCGCACATAAGGGGTGATCTCGGGATACATCCACGGCTCGTTGGCCGTACCGTCGTCGTTCCACGAGTGGATCGAGAAGCGCGGCAGGAACACGCCGTGCTGCACCCAGCGCAGGAACAGTTCCGGCTCGGGTTTCGGCCCGGCGAATCCGCCGATGTCGTGACCGCTGTTGGAAATCCCGCACATCGCCAGGCCCAGGCCCATGCGAATGTTGTAGCGCAGCGTCTCCCACGAGGTGTAGTTGTCGCCGGACCACGTCTGCACGTAGCGCTGCATGCCGGCGGCGCCGGAACGGGAAATCAGGAAAGGACGCTTTTCCGGCGCATATGCCGCCTGCGCCTCGCGCGACGCCTTGATCATCAGCAGGGTGTGCAGCGGCTTGGCTTCACACGCGCGCCGCGGCTGGCCGAAACCGTCGACGAGCGGCTTGTCGCTCCACACTTCGAACTCGTTGTTGTCGTTCCACGTCGAGGCAATGCCGTAGTCGAGCAGCGCGTCGGTCACCCGCGCCTTCCACCAGTCGTATGTCGCCGGATTGGTGAAATCGAGGTAGGCACCGGTCTCGTCCCAGAACTGCACCAGCGCCGGGCTACCGTCGGCGTTCCTGATGAACAGCCCCGCCGCTTCGGCCTCGGCAAAGCGCGGATGGTCGCGCAGCAGGCAGGGCTTGATGTTGGGGCACAATTTCACGCCGGCATCCAGGTAGCTGCGGACGAACGCGGCCGGATCGGGAAACTTGTCGCGGTTCCAGTTGAAGACGTAGCGCTTGGGCCCGATCGAGGTGTAGCCGGACGAAAGATGGAACGAATCGCACAGGATGTCGTGCTTGCGGCAGCCGTCGAGGAATTCTCCCATGCGCCGCTGCGCATCCGGCGCATCGGTGTACGACATCGTTGAGCCGGAATAGCCCAGGCCCCACTTCGGGGTGAATGCCGGGCGACCGGTCAGCCACGTGAAGCGGCGTGTAACGTCGGCCGGTTGGTTGCCGGCGATGAAGTAATAGTCGAGATCGCCGTGATCCGCCTTGAAATAGCGATAATGGCCATGATAGTTGTCCAGTTCCTTGCCCATGTCGAAGGTGCAATCGGACAGCGTGTCGTAGAACAGTCCGAAGGCCTGCCGGCTGTCCCGTTTCCAGGTCAGGTAGAAGGGGATGTGCTTGTACAGCGGATCGGTCGTCCTGGCGCTGTAGCCCATCGGATCTACGTTGCACAGGCGGTAACTCTGGCCCAGGCGATTGGCATCGCCGGCCCGCTCGCCGAGCCCGAAATACATCTCGTCCGGCTCGCGCTTGAGGTAGTGGTAAACCTTGTCGTCCCACCAACCAAAGTTGTAAGCCTGCGTCGCACGGTCGGCGGCCACCACCTGCCAGTCGCCGCCGGATTTCGTCTCCCAGCGGCACAGAAAGCCTTCGCGGCGAATCGTCAGCCGTATGCGCGGCGTGGATATCGAGAAGTCATCGGCAGTCTCGGCAAACTCGTAGCCAGGCAGGGAGAAGCCCGTCAAATCGAGCCGGTCGCGGCCCTCGGCGGGAACATCGTCCAGCCCCGGCGCGATCGCCCAGGTGCGCGGGAAGCGCAGATCGCCGTTCGGCAGCAGCATGACGCGGATCAGATCCTCTTCGAGAACGAACACGTGGACAACGTGCGCCGCATCGCCCAGGAAGGCAAGACGGTTGCCCTCCTCCGAAATCAGCGAGAAAAACGGGTTGCGGGACATGGACATGGCAATCTCCTAGGGCAAGTCTTCAATCGTGCCGCTCCCCTGCCCCGTTGGAATCCGGGGCATTCAGGGCTGGCGGCGGGAGAACGGGAACGAATGACCGACAGGCGTCAGCCGGTCTTTCCAAGAATCATCCTCGGCAGCCACAGCGACAGTTCAGGGAAGTAGGTCACCAGGAACAGCGCGATGATCTCCAGCGCGAACATGGGCAACAGCGGCCGGGTCAGCAGCGCCAGTGAAACCTGCGAGACGCGCGCGGCGACGAACAGCGTGCTGCCGACCGGCGGGGTAGCGATTCCGATGCACAGGTTGAAGGTGATGATGATCCCGAAGTGCACCGGAGAGATGCCCAGTTTCATCGCCACCGGCAGGAAGATCGGCGTGAAGATCAGCAGGCCCGGCGTGATGTCCAGGAATGTGCCGAGCAGAAGCAGCAGCACGTTGAACATGAACATCAGCACGTAGGGGTTGTCCGACACGCCGATGATCGCGTCGGCCAGCATTTTCGCCGATCCCGTACTCGCCAGCAGCCAGGACATCGTCATTGACACCCCGACCATCAGCATGACTACCGCCGTGCCGACGGAAGCGTCGAGCGTGCTCTTGACCAAGGCGCTCCAGCTCAGGCTCTTGTAGAAAAAGCGGCTCAGGACGAAGGTGTAAAGCACGGCGACGCCGGCGGCTTCGGTCGCGGTAAACACGCCAGCGATGATGCCGCCCATGATGATCAGCACCAGCAGCAGCGACGGAATGGCGCGCAGCGTAATGCGCGTGGCTTCCTTCAGCGAATAGCGGTGCACCGTCGCCGGAAGGCCGCCCTTATGCGCCACCCAGGCGACCCAGATCATGACCGAGAGCGCCATCATTATCCCGGGGATGTAGCCGGCAACAAACAGGACGTCGACCGGCGTGCCTCCGGAAATCAGGGAATACACGATCAGCGCGCCCGACGGCGGAATCAGCAGGCCGCAGGGCGACGAGGCCACGTTGGCAGCGGCGCAGAACGGCATGTCGTAGCCCTCCTTTCGCTGCAAGGGCGACAGCGTCGCACCGACTGCCGCGGCCGCGGCGACCGCGGAGCCGGAAATCGCGCCGAACAGGGCGTTGGCCACGCACGTGATGTGCGCCAGCGAGCCGGGCAGCCAGCCGACCACGACTTTGGCGAAATCGATCAGGCGCAGGGCAATGCCGCCGGTATTCATCATGCTTCCTGCCAGGATGAACAGCGGGATGGCCACCAGGGTAAAGCTGTCGAGGCTCGACGTCATGCGTTGCGCCGAGACGACGAACGCCGTCGTCAGGTCGGGGGTCACGTTGAACAGGGCCAGCAGCGTGGCGATACCGATGCAAAAGCTGACCGGCACGCCGTAGAACAGCAGCAGGCTGAAAACCACGCCCAGGATGGTTAGCTCGATCATGGCTTATCCTCCGTGCTGGCAGCCAGCTTGCGCTCTTCCTCGGCGACATGCTCCAGCGCCAGTTCGACTTCATCGACGGGTCTGAACTGCTTGGGCTTCATCAGGATCAACAGCTGGTAGAAGACAGTCAGCAGCCCGCTGATCGGAATGCACAGATAAACGTACCCCATCGGCAGCGCCAGGGTGGCGGATCTCTGGTTGAACTGCAGGGCGCGCAATACCAGCCGCCCGCCGCCGAAGCACATCACGGTCGCGGCGAAAAGCAGGACGATCACCGCGACGGAGCGCATGTGGGAGAGCAGTTTATCGCCCTGGAGCTTCTCGGGGAACATGGTGTAGGCCATGTGTTCCAGGCGGCCGCAGGCGTAGGCGGTTCCCAGCAGGCTCAACCAGATGATGGCAAAACGCGACGTTTCCTCGGTGAAGATCGAGGGATCATTGAGCACGTAGCGCGTGAACACCTGGATGATCACACAGGCGAACAGGGCGAAAAAGAGACCGACGAGCGTCGTCTCAAGCAACCGGTCGACCGGCTGCTTCAAGCGAAAGAGGGCATTCATGGGCATCCTCCGGCCGGCCGCCCCGCACGGGGACAGCCAGCCGTATCAGGCAACGGGGAGGAAGACGATTACTTGACCGCAGCGATGCTGTCGAGCAGCTTGGCGATGGCCGGATTCTTGCGCTCCTCGTCCATCATCGGCTTGACCTTGGCAACGAAAGCCTTCTTGTCGGGCGTATTGAACTTCACCCCCATGGCGATGGACTTCTCGCGCTCGACTTTCTCGAACGCGCCCCACAGGGACTTCTGATATTCGTACGAATCGACCGCCGCTTTCTTGATGATGTCCTGGATCGGCTTCTTCAGCGAATCCCAGCGAGCGGCGGACATCACCAGCACGTCCGGAACGATCTGGTGCTCGGTTTCCGAATAGAACTTGCAGACTTCGCCGTGGCGGCCGTTGGTCAGCGCCGTGACGTTGTTCTCGGCACCATCGACGACGCCGGTCTGCAGGGCCGGATACACCTCGCCCCAGGCCATCGGCGTCGGCGTCGCGCCGATTGCCTGGATCATCTTGATCGTCGTCGGACTCTGTTGCACGCGGATTTTCAGGCCTTTCAGGTCGTCCGGCGTATTGATCGCCTTCTTGCCGTAGAAGCTGCGCGCGCCCGAGTCATAGTAGGCCAGGCCGATGAACCCGCTCTTCTTCGAGGAAGCGAGAATCGACTCGCCGACCGGACTGGTCAGCACCTTGAAGAAGTGTTCGCGGTCACGGAAGACGAATGGCAGGTTGAAGACCTTGTATTCCGCGGAGAACGTTTCCAGCGGCGAGGCGCTGGCCTTGGTGATTTCCAGCACGCCGTTCTGCACCTGTTCGAGCATCTCGCGCTCGTTGCCCAGCACGCCATTGGCGAACACCGTGATCAGGACTTCGCCGTTCGTGCGCTCCTTGACGAGTTCGGCAAATTTCACGACTGCCTTATGTACGGCGTGATCTTCCGGCAAGCCGTGTCCGAGGCGCATTTTTTCCACGGCGCCAGCCGTATGAGCCATCATGCCCAACGCGAGTACCAAGCCGAGATGCTTCAATTTCATGTCTGTCCTCCTGAATCGTTGAAAAGAGTGATCATCGCAAGCGCCTTTCTGGATCCGTTTCCCTCTCGAATCACTGCTTCGCGGGCCGGATCTTCTTGATGGCAATCTTGAGATAACAAGTTAAGCGTTCCTTCCCGGACAAATCAACGGAATATTTCGCAAAGATTTTCTTTTATACTCAATATACAGGCGAAAAACGATTGAATATCACTGATTATTAAAGTTAAATTATCTGTGCAAATTTTTCCATGAAAGAACCATGAGCGGAAAACTGAAGGTCGCTGAAATTGCGCGGCAGGCGGGCGTGTCCATCAGCACGGTCTCCCGTGTCCTTGCGGGCAAGTCGAACACCAGTGCGAAGAGCCGGCAACGGGTTCTCGAATGCGCGCGCTCAAACGGTGTCCTGGCCAACCTTTCGGCGGGCCGCCTGCTGTTCAACAACGTCACCGTCTTCGCCCCGAAACGCGCTTTCGACCTGCGTGCCGACATCTTCTACTACAAGGTCATCCAGGGTATCCGCGACGCCGTGGCGCACAGCGACGTGCATCTGGCCTACTGCGCCATCGAGGAAAACGACGCGGATGTGCCCCTGTTCATGAACAAACTGGGCAGCCCGGCCTGCGATGCCGCGATCGTCATCGGCATCGACGATCCCCACGTACATGCGCTGGCGGCCGATATCGGCAAGCCTTGCGTGATGATCAACTGCGACGTCGAAAGCATGCGCCTCGACGCCGTATCGCCCGACCACCAGATTATCGGACGCTTCTCGGCAAAGTACCTGATCGAGCACGGGCATCGCGACATCCTGGCCCTGATGTGCCTGCGGCGGAGCACCATGGAACGGCGGCTGAACGGCATCCGCGAAGCCTTTTCCGCACACAACGTCGCCTTCGACGACAATCGCCATCTGGTCACTACCACCGGATTCGCCGCCGAGGAGGCCAGGGAGGCAATTTCCGCGCACCTGGCCCGGCTGCAGCGCGAGCAGTACCCGACCGCGATCCTGGCGGGTGGTGACTTCATGGCGTCGGGGGCGATTGCCGCGCTGCTGGATGCCGGACTGACCATCCCCGGCGACATTTCCGTCATGAGCATGGACGGATTCAACCTCGCGGAAACACACGACATCCCATTGACCGCCGTCCATGTCCCCCGCGACGAACTCGGTGCGGAAGCCCTGCGCCTGTTGCAACAGCGCATCAGCGCGCCCGAAGCGCCGTTCTGCCACATGTTGCTCGCCGGCAAGCTGGTCGTCGGCAACTCGGTGAAACGACTCGGCAGCCGCAAGACAAAAGGCGCCGCCGGCCAGAGCCACGGACTCTACGGAGATCTGGCGACCTGACATCCGACGGCGCTTAGCCTGTTCGCGCGGAGACTCCGCTCAGGCGACAGGAACAATAACTTCTGAGAATTGGTCAGAGATGCAAATCCGCGTGATGACAATGCCCTGACTGTTATCATCCACCTCACGCACTGCGAGGGACTTTCTTGGCGAGAGCGACTCCGGTAGCCATAATACTCAAGGACATGCACTTGATTCATTGGCATCAAGCGGACGACTTCGACTCACCAATTCGGCACTCAGCGGCCAGGCAGGATTCCCGCCGCTCCCTGCAAAAGGGAGGCCCTGTTCATTCTTTGGGCAACGCAGCTTTGCGTTCTGCTGATTGCCGAATTGCCCGTTCAGAAAGGGGGTAATGTGTGGATCCGGAAACGCTGAGTGGACTGACCAGGAAAGTTGCCATATGGCTGGAACGTGTAATGGCCGTTGTCATCGTTGCAGGCATCGTTGCATATGGCTACGCAAGCACTGTCGAACTGCTGAACATGTACTGGGGACAATCGGAAACCTATTACGAGTTGATATACCGTGTCCTGCTCATAGTCATCGGCATCGAGCTGGCGCGGACCCTTATCACGCATGATCTTGGAGCTATCCTGGAACTACTTGCCTTTGTGGTGTCCCGAAAGACGCTCAAGCCCGATGTAGACGCTTTGGATATTTTCATGTGTGTTCTGGCGTTCGTGGCACTGCTGGCCGCCCGGTACTACTTTCTGCGCCCTTCGCCCCCACGAGAGGCTTGAACCGGTCCTCCATCAGGCTGGCCTTCGGCTGCGTACAGACCGCCATGACGCAAAGCGCGCCGCAGCAGACCAATCGGTATCTGAAAGCACAATCATCAAAAAGGCTCCGGTTCGCTGACGACCAAGCGGCGAGCCAAACCTGCCGGCTGGAATGGGCAGTCTCAACAATTTCAACACAAAGATTTCACACTTAATGACAACGGCGTTCATTGCACTTCTTTTTGGTTTGGGGCTCCTGATCTGGAGTGCCGACCGATTTGTCGAGGGTTCGGCCTCCGCGGCCCGCCATTTCGGCATGCCGCCGCTGATGATCGGGATGGTCATTGTCGGTTTCGGCACGTCCGCTCCGGAAATGGTGGTCTCGGCGCTGGCCGCGTCGCAGGGAAACGACGGAATTGCGCTGGGCAATGCCTACGGCTCGAACATCACCAACATCGCGCTGATCCTCGGGCTGACGGCGCTCATCAGCCCGATTGCCGTGCATTCCCGTGTGCTGCGCAAGGAACTGACCATCCTCACCGCCGTAACCGCTCTGGCCGGATGGCAAATCCGGGACGGCAGGATCTCGCTGTTCGATGCTGCGGTGTTGCTCGGCGTATTTGGCGCGCTGGTGGTATGGACCATCCTAGAAGGGCTGCGGACGAACGCGGACGAACTGGGCGACGAAATAAACCAGGAACTCGACCTCCACGCCATGCCGCTCCGCCGTGCCCTCTTCTGGCTAGCGGTCGGGTTGGCGCTATTGATTGTCAGTTCCCGCATCTTGGTCTGGGGCGCGATAGAGATTGCTCATGGATTTGGAGTCAGTGACCTGATCATCGGCTTGACCATCGTTGCGGTCGGTACCTCGCTCCCGGAACTGGCTTCGTCAATCATCGCCGCCAGGAGGGGCGAGCACGATATCGCTTTGGGCAACGTCCTTGGCTCCAACCTGTTCAACACCCTGGCCGTAGTGGGAATTGCCGGCGCGATTCGTCCATTGGCCGCGGGACCAGAAGTCTTCGATCGCGACATCATGGTTATGGCTGCGCTGACCCTGTCGCTGTTCGTCTTCGGCTATGGGCTTCGGAGACCGGGTCGAATCAACCGCGTCGAGGGTGCGCTGCTGGTGGCTTGTTACGCGGGGTACACGGCCCACCTGATCGGAACGGCTTTCCACTGACGCCCCGTCGAACCTGATGGATCAAGGTTCAAGCAGGAACAAACGAGAATGTCACTTCGGCGTGCGCGGCTTTGAACGGCGTAATATCAGGGGCGGGGGGCAGCGAGCTGCGGACATCTGCTTGCCCCAAAATCGGCGAACCACCTTGATAGCGCCAGAGTATCGTTGCCATTGCGTCAATTCATTGGCAACCGTGACGCACCCTGCCTAGACTTCAACTCATACCCATCGCCCGATAACCGTAACGAGAAGGAGTCTTCCATGAGCAACGAAAGCAAGTGCCCGTTCGCCGGCATGCACGGCGCCCGCACGACTGCCACGATGCAGTCGAACCAGGACTGGTGGCCGAACCAGCTGAACCTCAAGATCCTGCACCAGCATTCGTGCAAGTCGAACCCGCTGGGCAAGGACTTCAACTACGCCGAGGAGTTCAAGAAGCTCGACCTGGCCGCCGTGAAGAAGGATCTCTACGCGCTGATGACCGATTCGCAGGACTGGTGGCCGGCCGACTGGGGACATTACGGCGGCCTGTTCATCCGCATGGCCTGGCACAGCGCCGGAACCTACCGCATCGCGGACGGCAGAGGTGGCGGCGGCCACGGCAACCAGCGTTTCGCCCCGATCAACAGCTGGCCCGACAACGGCAACCTCGACAAGGCGCGACGGCTGCTTTGGCCGATCAAGCAGAAATACGGCAACAGGCTCTCGTGGGCCGATCTCATGATCCTGGCCGGGAACTGTGCCCTGGAATCCATGGGGTTCAAGACGTTCGGCTTTGCCGGCGGGCGCGAAGACATCTGGGAGCCGGAAGAGGACGTCTACTGGGGCCGTGAATCCGAGTGGCTGGGCGACAAGCGCTACAGCGGCGACCGCGAACTCGAAAACCCGCTGGCTGCCGTGCAGATGGGCCTGATTTACGTAAACCCGGAAGGGCCCAACGGCAATCCCGACCCGGTGGCCTCCGGCCGCGATGTGCGCGAGACCTTCGCCCGCATGGCCATGAACGATGAGGAAACCGTGGCCCTCGTCGCCGGTGGCCACACTTTCGGCAAGGCGCACGGCGCGGGCGACCCCAAGCTGGTCGGCCCCGAACCGGAAGCCGCCCCCATCGAGGAAATGGGCCTGGGCTGGAAAAACAGCTTCGGCACCGGCAAGGGAGTGCACACCACGACCAGCGGCATCGAAGGCGCCTGGAAGCCGCATCCCACGACGTGGGACAACGGCTACTTCGACATGCTCTTCGGTTACGAATGGGAACTGGTCAAGAGCCCTGCAGGCGCCTGGCAGTGGCTGGCCAAGGACGTGGCCGAGAAGGACATGATTCCCGACGCCCATGATCCGTCGAAGAAACACCGCCCGATGATGACCACCGCGGACCTGTCGCTACGCTTCGATCCGATTTACGAGCCGATCTCGCGCCGTTTCCATAAGGATCCGCAAGCCTTTGCCGACGCCTTCGCCCGCGCCTGGTTCAAGCTGACCCACCGCGACATGGGCCCGCGCTCGCGCTATCTCGGGCCGGAAGTGCCGGCAGAACAGCTGATCTGGCAGGATCCGGTCCCGACCGTTGACCATCTCCTGATCGACGCCAAGGACATCGTTGACCTGAAAGCCAAGGTGCTGGCCTCGGGTCTGTCCGTTTCCGAGCTGGTATCGACCGCCTGGGCCTCGGCGTCCACCTTCCGCGGCTCGGACAAGCGCGGCGGAGCCAACGGGGCGCGTATCAGTCTGGCGCCGCAGAAAGATTGGGAAGCGAACCAGCCCGTCCAGCTGGCCAAGGTGCTGGCCGCCCTCGAAGGCATCCGGTCCGCCTTCAACGCCGCGCAGAACGGTGGCAAGAAGGTATCGCTGGCCGACCTGATCGTCCTGGGCGGTTGCGCTGGTGTCGAGCAGGCTGCCAAGGCTGCCGGTCAGGATGTCACAGTACCGTTCAACCCCGGCCGCACCGACGCGTCGCAGGAACAGACCGATGCCGACTCCTTCGCGGTGCTCGAACCCGTCGCCGACGGCTTCCGCAACTATCTCAAGGGGTCATCCGCTGTGCCGGCCGAGGAAAGGCTGCTCGACAAGGCCCAGCTGCTGACGCTGAGCGCGCCGGAAATGACGGTCCTGATCGGCGGCCTGCGCGCCCTGAACGCCAACGTCGGCCAGTCGGCCAACGGCGTGTTCACCAAGCGCCCCGGCGTCCTCAGCAACGACTTCTTCGTCAACGTGCTCGACATGGGCACGGTGTGGAAGCCGACCTCGGAAGCGCGGGACGTGTTCGAAGGCCGTGATCGCGTGACCGGCGCGCTGAAGTGGACGGCGACGCGCGTCGATCTGGTCTTCGGATCGAACTCGCAACTGCGCGCGCTGGCCGAGGTGTACGCGCAGGACGACGCGAAAGCGACCTTCGTGCGCGATTTCGTGGCCGCCTGGAACAAAGTGATGAACCTTGATCGCTTCGACCTGAAGTAACTCCGGAGCAGACCTTCCGGCGGGCGCATTGCGCCGCCCGCCGGAATACCCGGCCTCGTTGCCGTTTCAGCAGACGCGCAGATGCAAGCGCCCGTCCGGATCGACACAATCCACCACAAGCGATGAAAAGTCAGGCAGCCAGGATTCGCCGTCCAGGTACTTAGCGGTTTGCGTTGTCGCGAGGGCAATCGTTCGGCAACCGGCGGCATGCCCGGCCGCGAGGCCGGCCGCAGCATCTTCGAATACGACGGCGTCTTCCGCACGGCAACCCATACGCTGCATCGCAAGCCGGTAACAGGCGGGGTTTGGCTTCCCTTCGCGGATGTCGTCGGCGGAAACGACCACATCCGGCAACGGCAAGCCCGCTGCCGCCATGCGCACACGCACAAGAGGCAACTGCGCGGATGTCACCAGTGCCCAGCTTCCCCGCGGAAGAGCGGCGAGAAGCCCGACAGCCCCGGGGATCGGCACAATGCCCTCCGTTTCCACCAGTTCATCGCTGTCGATGGACTGCACTTCATCGTCGGCATCCAGATGGGGCGGAATGATGGCGCGCATCGTATCGATGGCACGCCGTCCGTGCATCGTATGGCTGAAATCGGCAAAGGGAATCCCGTGCCTCTCGGCCCATCGCCCCCAGACGCGCTCGACGGCCCGGGTCGAATCCACCAGGGTTCCGTCCATGTCGAAAAGAAGGCAGCAGGCGGAAATCTCGGTGCCGGAAGGGAGTCTCATGGCATGAAAGGCGAGTGATTGAAGCAGGCGATCATAGGCTCACCGACGGATTTCCGCAGCAGAAAAACGGACATCCACGCCCTGCTCGATGAACGAGGCCACCTTGTCTCGCGAAACGTCGTGTTCGACCACCAGGGTCGAAATCGCGTCGCATGACATGACCTTGTATCTGGCGACACTCGGAATCTTGTCCGACGTCAGCGCCACGATCACCTCATTGCTCCGGCTCGCCACGGCCCGTTTGAATTCCGCGTCGTCGTAGTCGAAAACCGTCAGGCCTTCCGCCGCATCGAGAGCACAGGCGCCCAGGAAGCACTGATCGAAACGCATGTCTTCGACCTGCTTCAGCGGCGTTATTCCCAGCGCGGCGCCGGTCCGGGCCTGCATCCGCCCGCCCAGCATGATCACCTCGAGGCACGGCGAATTCATCGCTTCCGCCGCGATGGCCGGAGCATTGGTGACCACCGTCAGCGACAATTCCGAAGGGATGGCTTTGGCCACGGCGAGATTCGTGGTGCCCGCATCGATGAAGACGCACCCCCCTGCACGGATGAGTTGCGCCCCCGCTTTGCCCAGAAGCGCCTTGCCGGCGCGCCCCTCTTCCACGCGATCGCCGAAGCTGCCCGATGCCGGCGAGAGGACGACAGCGCCCCCATAGACCCGTTTGCATACGCCCTCGCGAGCCAGTTCCTGCAAATCCCGCCGGATCGTGTGCTCGGACACCTGAAGCTCCTGCGACAGCTTCACGCACGCCACGCGCCCATCCTTCCGCAACAAATCCCTGATCAGAGATTGCCGTTGCTCGGGTAAAGCTGCATAATCGAGCACGATAAGTCCTCACTTAACGACATTTACGGATAATATCACGCACAATCGAGCACAGATCAACCGGATAGCGCAAACCATGAATCCCCAACTGCCAGATATCTCGTTCTTCCACTCTCTTGCCGACGCGGCCGGGCGGGAAACACTGCCGCGATTCCGTTCGCGGGGTGAACTCAACATCGGCACCAAGCCCAAGGAAGGATTCCGCTTCGATCCGGTGACCGATGCCGACCGGGAAGCGGAACGGGTAATACGCGAACTCATCAGCGACAGGTATCCCGACCATTCCATTATGGGCGAAGAGTTCGGCACCACGGGCAACGGCCCCATCCAGTGGATACTCGATCCCGTCGACGGCACCCGTCCGTTCCTGTGCGGCATTCCGGTCTGGGGGACCCTGATCGGACTGTTGTGCGATGGCCGCGCAACGATGGGCATGATGAGCCAGCCGTTCACCACCGAGAGATTCTGGGCAGACGGCAAGAGCGCGTGGCGCAACGGGCCGCAAGGGGAGCACCGCCTGGCGACGCGGGCGGGCATTTCGCTCGATCAGGCGATCGTGCATACCACCTCCCCCGAGCCGATCGAAAGAAACCCGCAGGTCCGGTTCCGGCAATTGGCGGAGCGCACGCTGATGACGCGCTACGGCGGCGAATGCTACGCCATGGCCATGCTCGCCGCGGGACAGATCGACATCTGCGTGGAGTACGCGCTGCAACCGTACGACATCGCGGCGTTGATACCGATCATCGAACAGGCCGGCGGCGTCGTGAGCACTCTCTCCGGCGACCGACCCGAAGGCGGCGGAAACGTCATCGCCTGCGGCTGTCCCCGGCTGCATGCAGAGGTACTCGACGTGCTCAACGGATGATCCGGTCATGCATCAGCGTGCCTCCGCCCTTGCCAGCCAGCCATCCGCAACCGCAACGCCGGGAAAGCGCGAACAGACGGCCACGCGCGCCATGTTCTTCGCCGCGGGGTTCGCCACGGCGGCCTGGGCCGCGTTGGTTCCGTTCGCCAAGGGCAACACCGGCGTCGGCGATGGCCCGCTCGGTCTCCTGTTGCTGTGCCTGGGCGGCGGAGCGCTCGTCGCCATGCCGGCCACCGGGGCGCTGACGACACGCTTCGGCTGCCGCACCGTGCTCGCCGCCGCCGTTCTCGTCTTTAGCGGCGTACTGCCCCTGCTGGCGATCATTCCAGATGCCTGGGCGCTGGCGGGAGCCTTGCTGATTTTCGGCGTCGGCATCGGCACCACGGACTGCGCGATGAATATCCAGGCCATCCTGGTGGAGAAGGCCGCCCATAGACCGATGATGTCCGGTTTTCACGGCTACTACAGTATCGGCGGCATCGCCGGCGCCGGCGCGATGAGCGGCATGCTGTCGCTGGGCCTTTCCCCGCTGGCCGCCACCATGCTTGCTTCGGCCGGCGTCCTGCTCCTGCTGGCATGGAGCATCGGCGGATTGCTGACCTACGCCAATCCGCCGGAAGGCCCGGTTTTCGCGGTACCCCACGGTGCAGTGCTGGTGCTGGGGGCGATCTGTTTCGCAATCTTCCTGGCCGAAGGCGCCGTGCTCGACTGGAGCGCCGTATTCCTGACCGAATACCGCGGCGTGCCGAACGCGCTAGGAGGCCTCGGTTTCGCCTGCTTTGCCGCCACGATGACTCTGGGGCGAATGACCGGCGACAGGGTGGTGGCCAGGCTGGGAAGGCATGCCGTGGTCGTCCTCGGCTCGCTGGTCGCCACCGCCGGACTGCTCACGGCCGTGTTCGTCCCGGCCTGGCAGGCAAGCCTGTTCGGCTATGCGCTTATCGGGATCGGCTGCGCCAACATCGTCCCCGTCATGTTCTCGGCCATCGGACGCCAGGACAGCATGCCCCAGATCGTCGCCGTGCCGGCCGTGACCACCCTGGGATACCTCGGGATCCTTGCCGGTCCCGCGGCGATCGGATTCATCGCGCAGCACAGCGGCCTGCCGGTCGCCTTTCTCTTCGTCGGCGTCCTGTTTCTCGCCGTGGCCGCGGCATCGAAGACGGTCAAGATGTGAGGCCCGATTGCTAGTGGTCTACCCCGTAAATGGCGGAACATGATGAAAACGCCGGATTTGCTTGGCTGGCTAGGCGCGAACCACAGCGATAGCCAGCTATCGCGAGGATGAGCAACAACGCCAGACGGGCAAAGACAAGTTTTCATGTTTCGTTATTTGCGGGGGAGACCACTAGGGCTTCACGCTGCCGGCTTGTAGGCGATCACGTCCATCTCGACCTTGACGTCGATCATCATGCGCGACTCGACCGTCGAACGCGCCGGCCGGTGCGTGCCGAAGCACTCCATGTAGACGCGATTGAAGCTGCCGAAATCGCGCGCGTCATCGAGCCACACGCCGACCTTGCACACGTCCTCCAGCGTGCAGCCGGCGAGCGCCAGCACCTTTTCGATGTTCCTGAACACCTGGCGGGTCTGCGCCTCGATGCCGCCGACGACGACTTCCCCGCTTTCATCGACCGGCACCTGGCCGGAAACAAAGACGAAGTCGCCGGCGCGCGTGGCGGGTGAAAACGGGCGTACCTGACGATCCGAGGCGATGGGCGATTGGCCAAGCATTTCAACGGGCATGATCCGACTCCTTGTGTAAGTTTATTTCTTAATAACACCGCAAAAAAATGTGTTGACGGCAATAATAAACAAATCTAGGATCTTTTGTGTAAATTTATTACACCAAAGGAGTCCAGCCATGTCCCAACTGTTTCTCCGCAAGTTCGTCAGCCGGGTACTCTCGCTGACCGCCCTGGCCCTGCCTTTCGGGCCGCTCTCCGCCACCGCCGCCCCTTCCGCCGCCAACCTGGCCATGATCGCCGAACCGCAGACCCTGGATCCGATGGGCACAACGGCCGATCTGGTAGGCACCATCATGCAGCACGTCTATGAACCGCTCTACACCTTCGACGCCAAGTGGAACGTGGTGCCGATGCTGGCCGACGGCCTGCCCAAGGCGTCCAAGGACGGCCTCACGCACACCATCACCCTGCGCAAGGGCGTCAAGTTCCACAACGGCCGCGAGATGGTCGCCGACGACGTCGTCGCCTCGCTGCAGCGCTGGATGGAAGTCTCCCCGCGCGGCAAGGCCGTAGCCAAGGAAGTGGCGTCGATCGAAGCCAAGGGCCCCAACACGGTGGAGCTGAAGCTGAAGACGCCGTACGCGCCGCTGCTCTCGCAGCTTGCCCTGCCCACCGGCATGGCCGCCATCCTGGCCAAGGAGACCATTGCGCCGCAACTCAAGGATTTCATCGGCACCGGCCCCTACAAGTTCAAGGAGCGCCGGCCGGATCAATACACGTTGCTGACGCGCTTCGAAGGCTATGCGTCGCGCAAGGAGCCGGCTTCCGGCTACGCCGGCAAGCGTGAGGCGCTGATCGAGGAACTGCGTTTCGTGCCGGTGCCCAACGCCAACACCCGCGTCGAAGGCACGCTCTCCGGCCAGTTCGACTACGCCGACCTGCTGCCCGTCGAGTCGATCGGTCGCCTGGAAAAGGCCGGCAGCGCGGTCGTCCCGATCATGACCCAATCCTTCGGCTTCCCCTACCTGGTGTTCAACACCAAGGAAGGCGTGCTCGCCTCGCAACCGCTGCGCCAGGCGGTGCAGATAGCCTTCGGCCCCGGTGAAATGATGGCCGCGGCCTTCGGCGACACGCGCTTCTTCACCGTCGAGCCGAACCACTTCCCGCAGGGCACGGCGCTGTACTCGACGGCCGGCGGGGACAAGTACAACCAGCGCAACCCCGCAGCGGCCAAGGAAATGGCCGCCAAGGCCGGCTACAACGGCCAGCCGGTGCGCATCCTGGCCAGCCGCCAGTACGAGTTCCACTACAACATGGCACTGGTCATGGCTGAGCAGTTGAAGCGCGCCGGCATCAAGGCAGAGCTGCAGATCGTCGACTGGGCCACGCTGGTGCAGCGCCGCAACGATCCGAAGCTGTGGGACATCTACGTCACGCACTCCGGCCAGTTCCCCGAGCCGATGCTCTCGCCGCCGCAACTGAGCGAAGGCGCGCCCGGCTGGTGGAGCAGCCCGGCCAAGCAGGCCGCGCTAGCCGCCTTCAACCAGGAGATGGACCCGGCCAAGCGCGGCGCGCTGTGGGGCAAGGTGCAACAGGTCGTGTATGACGAAGTGCCGTACATCAACGTCGGCAAGTTCAACAGCCTGTCGGCCCGCGCCCAGCGCCTGCAGGGCTACACGCCGTCGGCCTGGCCGTTCTTCTGGAATACGTCGGTCGCCGGGAAGTAAGTCCACTAAACGCATGAACTCCGTCATCCCGGCGAAAGCCGGGATCCAGACCGTGCTCCGAAAACCTGGATTCCGGCTTTCGCCGGAATGACGGTAGTGTTGCGACTGGTGACGTAACAAGGAAAACCCGATGCTCCGATTCATACTTGCCCGCCTGGGCGGGACGCTGGCTGTCCTGATCCTGGTCGCGGTGATGGTCTTCGCCCTCACCCGGCTGGCCTCCGGCGATCCGATTGCGCTCTTGCTCGGCGACCAGGCCACCGCCGAGGACATCGCCCAGGCACGCGTCCAGTACGGCCTCGACAAGCCGCTGCTGACCCAGTTCGGCTACTGGGTCAAGGAAGTCGCCCAGGGCAACCTCGGCCAGTCGATCTTCCTGCAGCGTCCGGTGACGCAGGCGCTGGCCGAGCGCGCTGAGCCGACCTTCTTCCTGGCCACCTTCGCGGTGGCCATCGCCGCGCTGATCGGCATCCCCTGCGGACTGATCGCCGCGGTCTGGCGCGGCCGGCTGGTCGACCAGGTGTTCAGCGCCGTGGCCATGCTCGGTGCCAGCGTGCCGAGCTTCTGGATGGGCCTCATTCTGATCCAGATCTTCGCCGTCTGGCTCGGGTGGTTCCCTGCTTCGGGCTACGGCGACCCCGGCGTGCCGCTCATCGAGCGCCTGCATCATCTGGTGCTGCCGGCCACCGTGCTCGGCGTCCTGAACTCGGCGCTGATCATCCGCTTCACGCGCGCCTCGGTGCTCGACATCCTCAACGAGGACTACGTGCGCACCGCCCGCTCCAAGGGCCTCAGCGAGCGCGTGGTAATCTTGAAGCACGTGCTGCGCAACGCCCTGGTGCCGATCGTCACTGTGGTGGGCCTGACGCTGGCGCTGATGATCGGCGGCGCGGTCGTCACCGAGACGGTGTTCAACCTGCCCGGCGTCGGCAACCTCGTCGTTCGGGCCGTGCTGCGCCGCGATTACCCGGTCATCCAGGGCACGCTGCTGGTCATCGCCGGCATCTACGTGCTGATCAACCTCGTGATCGACCTGATCTACATGCTCGTCGATCCGCGCATCCGGGTTTGAGGACGCCATGGACCAGCTCATTTACGTCCTCAAGCGCCTGTTCGCCCGGCGCATCGTGCTCGTCGCGGCGCTGGTGCTGCTCGCCGT
>DBMG01000170.1:0-1265 GCA_002304785.1 Candidatus Accumulibacter sp. UBA704
ACGGCGCTGGCGCTGGTGGGAACGCAGCTCAACATCCTTCCCCTGCAGCTCTACAGCCTGATTTCCGAGTCCGGCACGGATTTCCCGGCCGCCGCCGCGCTCGCCCTGATGATCACGGCGACGTGCGCCTCGATCATGACCGTTGGAGAATGGTTTGGAACACGCCATGAACGCCACTTATAGACTGAATCGCCAACACGGCCTGTTGTTCGATGAACTCGGACGCTGTTTCGATGCGCAGCGACGCGTGTGGGTCAACGCCTCCGCGCCGGTCATCGGAGAAGTCGTGGATGGCTGTGACGCCGCGGCCTGGCTGCAACAGGAGACCGCCTTCCGGGTGCGCGTTCCGGCCGGCGTGATCGGGCCGCGCGAGGCTCCGGATTCGCAATTGCGGGCGGCCGAAGAGGTTGGTCGCGGTCTGGCGGCGATGGGGCTGGCCGTGATTTGCGGCGGACGGCATGGCGTGATGGAAGCGGTGTGCCGCGGCGCCGCGAACGCCGGCGGCGTCACCATCGGCATGCTGCCCGACGCCGACCCGTCGTTTGCCAATCCCCACGTCGGCATCGTCATCGCGACGGGCATCGGCGAGGCGCGCAACGCGCTGATCGCCCGCGCGGCCTTGTGCCTCGTGGTGATCGGCGACAGTTTCGGAACGCTGTCCGAGGTGGCGCTCGGGCGCCAGTTCGGCAAGCTGGTCATCGGGCTGGAAGGCGCTGCCCGGGTCGACGGCGTGGTTCACGTCGATTCCGTCGATCGGGCGCTGGACGAAGTGGCGCGCTGCGTGCTGGCGAGGTGATCGCTTCTGCCGGTTATGGGGTGACGATGTAAAGTGCCGCCTCGTCGGTCTCGCGGTTGGCGACGGCGATGATGTCGCGCCCGGTTTCATGCAGAACGCACGCGTTGCTCGGACCGACGCCTTCGTCGATGATCTCCGCGGCGAGTTGCAACGGCGCGGTTTGCGTGGCGTGGACGTAGAAGAGTTGCTGCTTCCCGCGCCGGCAACCGCCGACGAACACCGGCTTGCCGGCCAGCTTCGCGCCGACGACGACGTGGTAGAACTCGGTGACTTCGGGGTGTTCGTAGATCTTCGCGAACGCGCCCCCGATCATCTTGTAGACCCGGAAGTATTTTCCGTGGAATGACTCGATGGTGGCGAATTCGAGTTCGCCGTCACCGTCGATGTCGATGGCCGAAATGTCGCTGATGGGCCAGTCCATGAACTGCCTGACGGTCCAGTCGGTGCCTGGCGCCGTCGGTGGGGTGAC
>DBMG01000170.1:1381-13102 GCA_002304785.1 Candidatus Accumulibacter sp. UBA704
TAATTCCGGCCATTGACCGTCAGCAGGTCGAAACGGTGCACATAGGGCAATGGCAGGATGTCCTTGACATCGTAGGTGCCCGCACCGGTCGGTCGGACGTGCACGATCTTGGCGTCTTCCCAGTCGTACATGCGGAAAAACTGCTGCACGGCGAGGAATTCGCCGTCGGTGCCGGGGATAGGCACGATCGACATGGTGCCGCCAGGTCCGTTCCAGATCGTATGCGATTCGGTGTAGTCCGGTGCCTTCCAGGCTACGCAACTGCCGCCATCGGCTTCCGAGGCCAGCACGATGTGCTGCCGGCCGTTCAGGACGACTCCATTCACGGCGTAGCAGCTCTTAAGCGTCGCGAGAATCTGTTTGGTGATGTTCATGGTTCGATGATCCTTGTCGATCGATGAGGTGACAGAAATTTAAAAACGCAAGGTGAACGCCGGAACATAGGTCATCAATCCGAGTACGATCAGGCCTACGCCGTAGAACGGCAACAGCTCCTTGACTGTCTGGCCGATACTGGCCTTGGCCAGCATGCTGCCGATGAACAAGGTCGTGCCGACCGGAGGGGAATAGAGCCCGATGGCCAGATTGACCACCATCATCACGCCGAGCTGGATCAGGTCGATGTGATAGGCGTTGGCCAGCGGCACGAACAGCGGTCCGAGCAGCAGGATCGCGGCCGGCAGGTCGATGAACATCCCGGCGACGAGCATGAGCAGGTTCATCAGCGCCAGGATGCCGGCCTGGGTATTGAAGCTTCCCTGGGCCCAAGCGATGAAACGTTCGGGAATCTGCTCCAGGGTCATGATCCAGCCGGCGCAGGATGAACCCATGATCAGCAGCAGTACGACACCTGTGGCCGCGCCGGCAAAGACCAGTGATTTCGAAATGCGCTCCCAGGTCATGTCGCGGTAGATCACGCCCGAGACGATGATCGAATAAACCACGGCGAAGGTGCTGATCTCGGTCGGCGTGGCGAAGCCGAAGCGCAGCCCGACCAGGACAAAGACCGGCAACATCAGGGCGGGAAGCGCATAGAACCCCCGCTTGGCCATTTGTCCCCAGTCGACCGGGTTCTTTTCGTAGGGGAAGCCGCGCAGCCGGGCGCTGATGTTGCATACGGCCAGGAAGCCGGCCGCCAGCAGCAGGCCGGGAACGATCCCAGCGTAGAACAGACCGCCGATTGACGCGTTCGAGACGAGCGAGTACAGAATCAGCGGGATAGACGGCGGGATCAGGATGTCGATGGTCGAGGCGGCGGCAATGGTGGCGCCGCAAAAGGCGCCGGGATAGCCGAGCTTCTTTTGCCAGGGCACGAGGATTGCGCCAAGTGCCGTTGCATCGGCAACCGCCGAACCGGAGACACCGCCGAACAGCGTCGAGCCGAGCACGCTGACCTGCGCGTGGCCGCCACGGAAGCGCCCGACGAGATCGGTGGCGAAGTCGATCAGATGCTTGCCGAGCTTGCCCGACATCATCAATTCGCCGGACATCACGAAAAACGGAATGGCGATCAGCGGAAAACTCTGCGACGGTGCCATCAGTTGTTGGATGACGGCGAACATCGGGATGCGGTCGCTGGAGAGGATGCCGAGCGTCGAACCGACGACCAGCGCATGTGCGACCGGGTAGGAAATCGCCAGCAGGAAGGCGAAGACGATGACCATGATCAGACTCATACGACCCCCGGGCCGGCATCGGCAAGATTGACGTGTACAGGCTCGCGTCCGAGCGTGTGGCGCACGATCGCGCCGAGGCTGCACAGCCCGACGAGGAACAGGCCGGCGGTGAGGCAACCGTAGCCCAGGCTGCCGGGAACCTGCAGGACGGTGCTCAGTTCGTCGTGGGCGATCAGCGCGTTCTGGTAGGCGTACCAGCCCAGATAGAAATACGCGATGGCCGTGATGCTGTGGAGGACGATGACCAGGAAGATGCGTCCAGTCGAACCCAGCGTGTTGAGCAGGATCTGCGTGGCGACGTGGGCACCTTTGCGCGCGGCGTCGACGATGCCAGCCATGACGAAGATGGGAAACGCCAGAGAGCAGAGCTCGGAACCGGAGTCGAACTTGCCGATGTTGGTGTAGCGCTGCATGACGATAGTCGTCAGGACAGCCAGCATGAAAAGGCCGGTTGCGATCAGTACCACCCGGCAGAACGACTCGACACCGCGGTCGATCAGTTGCGCGGCGGAGACAAGCAATTGATTCATGAGAACTCCTCTGTATCAGGCGGGAAGCCGCCAGGCCGGGACTGGAGGGAGATCCCGGCCTGGATGGCCGGGGCGATCAGGCGGTGGCGGGCAGGCGATGACCGCGATGCCCGCCACGGTGTCGCCTATTTCGCCGCGGCGCGCAGCTTCTTCACGAAATCGCCGAAGGGCTTCTGTTCCCAAGCATCCCACACTTTCTGGGTGGCCGCCTTGAACGGTGCCTGGTCGGGGACGTTGATCTGCAGTGATGGCATGGCCTTGTACTCGGCCATCAGCTTCACGTCGGCCTCGGCCATCAGGTTGCGCTGGTAGGTCGTGGCCTCCTTGGCGGCTTCCTTGATCACTTTCTGGTCGTCCGGGGAGAGCTTGCTCCAAGTGAGCTTGCTCATCAGGAACGGCGTCGATTCGTACTTGTGGTTGGTAATCGAAATGAACTTCTGCACTTCATGCAGCTTGCCGGCGTGAATGTTGGCCAAGGGGTTCTCCTGGCCGTCTACGACGCCGGTCTGTATGGCGATATACAGCTCGCTGAAGTTGATCTGCTGTGTACTGGCGCCCATTGCCTGGAACATATCGACGGTCGAGGGATCTGGCGGCGTGCGCAGCTTGATGCCCTTGAGATCGTCCGGCGTAGTGATCGGTCTCTTGTTGTTGGTGATCTGGCGGATGCCGTTGTCCATCCAGGA
The DNA here is from genome assembly GCA_002304785.1 of Candidatus Accumulibacter sp. UBA704. GTDB lineage: Bacteria > Pseudomonadota > Gammaproteobacteria > Burkholderiales > Rhodocyclaceae > Propionivibrio. Next base: position 4,274 of record DBMG01000170.1, read on the forward strand.
CAGGAGGATCAGGTTCTTTGGTTCGAGCTTCTTCGCCAGTTCGTCGCCGATCGGGCCGTCGAGCAGTTCCCACGCCTTCTGCTGCGTCGAGAAGACATACGGCAGGCCAAGTGCGGAGAGTTCGGGCAATACCGACGAGACCGGCCCCTGGGAGTTCATGCTCATGTCCAGGGTGCCGGTGCGCAGAGCCGACAACATCGTCAGGTCGTCTCCGAGTTGCGCCGCGCCGGCAACCTGGATCGTTACGCGCCCTCCCGTTTTCTGGCTGACGAGTTCGGCGAACTTCACGGCGGCCATCGCCCGCGGGTTGGTTGGCGCGACGGCGTGGGCTAGGGTCAGCTTGATCGGAGCTTGGGCGAGTACGGCTTGGGCAGCACAAAGTGCACCTGCTGCAAAAGTGATAGCCAACCATTTGAATCGTGTCTTCATGTCTGTTTCTCCTAGCGTGAGTGGTACTGCGGGTAAGACAGAAAAGTGACTGCGGCTTCTGATGCGGCCTTGAATCGATGCTGCGGGAAAACAAGTCGTTCTGCAAAGGACGGGCGATTCCCGGAACGACGGATTGCCAATCAGTTGATGTTTCCTCCTGCAATACGTGAGCCCTGGCGCAGCGGCTTCTCGTTCACCACCATGCCCTTGAACGCCTTCTTGAAAGCGGCCAGGTGCGATGAACTGCAATGCGCCTCGAAGGCAGCAATATCGTCGTATGCCTCGTAGAACAGCACGCCATGCGGCGTTGTTGCCAGTTGCACGACATCGAACTGCCAGCAACCGGGTTCACTTTCAACGCACTCGACCGAGAACGTGTGGGCCAGGGCGACAAATTCGTCGAAGCGCGCGGGCTTGACTTCGAACTCGGCGATGACAACATGGCCTGTTGCATTATGCATATCGACCTCTTGGCCGGCCCTTGCGGGCCGGTGTTAACGATGACGGTCCGATGGCGTACTGTTGAAACAGGGGTGCCTTGCTTCGGACTAACGGAGAAAATCGCGTTCCATCTGCTTGCGCAGTGCGACGACGTCAAGGTCGTTGACCAATTCGACATCGGCGAACGTCACCGGCGTGTCCTTGGCTACCGGGCGAATCAGCTTGACGTTGTGCGCCAGGCCAATCGGCAGTCCGCCCACGGCCAGGCTCTTCCTGGCTGGAATAGCGTTGGCCCAGACGGCATAGCCGCCTTCGCCATCAAGCATTTCGCCCGCCTTCAGGTCGCGCTTGGCCGTGGCCACCGCGTCGCCGCGGAATTCCTTCGATGTTCCGGTGGGCTCGTTGCGCAGCACGGCGGAGAGCACGCTGATGCTGGTTTCCAGTCCGATCATGTGGAACGGGCGCCACATCGAGCCATACCAGCCCGATGGATCGATCAGCAAGCCGTATTGCTTGAAGCAGGCCTTGGCGTACTCGTTGGGGGCCTTGAAGGTGACGAAAACGCCGTAGCGGATGTTGTTGAAAACCTCGCGGCCATCGGGCTCCTGGCTGGCGGCGATGTCCACCAGGCCGGCGCGCGGCAGGCGGCCGCCGTCCGACGCCGGGCGGAAGACCTTGGCCAGGTCGTGCAGGCCGGTCGGCGGGAAGGCCAGTCCGTCATCCGGGCAATCGAGGCCCGTGCCGTTGGCCACGGCGACCATTTCGATGGCCGCCTTGGTGCCGTCCGTGAAGGAGTTGTACATCTTCGGGTTGAAATCGCCCTTGGCCACTTCTTCCGCGCTCCAGCCGAAGAAGCCCCACACGGTGTCCGGCGTCGAATAGCGGTAGCGCGGCTCGTAATTCATGCCCTTGCCGGCCGAGGTCAATTCGAATCCGCAGGCGCGGGCCCAGTCGACCAGTTCGCAGATGATCGCCGGCTGGTCACCGTAGGCCATGCTGTACACCAGGTTCTTGGCCTTGGCCTTGGCGGCGAGCAGCGGTCCGCACATGCAGTCGGCTTCCACGTTCACCATGATCACGTGCTTGTTGCCGTCGATGGCCGCCAGGGCGTGACGCACGCCGGCGATGGGGTGGCCGGTGGCTTCGATAATGCACTCAATCTCTTCACATTCGGCCAGGGCGGCTGCGCTATCGAGAACGCAGGTCTTTCCGGTCTTCAACGCATCGCCGAGGGTCTTGGCCGTATAACGTTCGGCGGGCCAGCCGACGCGGGCCAGCGACGCGTGGGCCTTCGAAATATCCAGATCGGCGACGCCGACGATATGCATGCCCGTGATGTGTTGAGCCTGGCTGAGGATCATCGAGCCGAACTTGCCGGCGCCGATCAGGCCGACCCGGACAGGACGCCCGGCAGCAGTACGGGCCGCGAGCATGGTGTAGAGATTCATTTGCCTTCCTTCCCAAAAAACGTTCATTAAGCCGTTGTCCGAGCGAGCTGTCCGGGCAACGTTCTCGATGAAGACCGCAAGAGCGGGCGGCTTCTGGAAGGGGATTCTATGAACCGCTCCGAATCAGGACAAACGAGTTTTCCGGGCGGATTGTTAAGTTTGGCTAAACGGTTCCGTCGATTCCGAGCGCGGCGATCTGCGTTTTCCAAACGAGCTGTTCGGCGTGCAGCCAGTCGAGGAAGATCTTCACCTTGTTCTTGTGCAGATGGTCGAAGGGGCAGACGATCCACTGTGTCGTCAGCTTGATCGGGGGCGGCGACTTGACCGGGCAGATGAGCGCACCGCTGCATAACTCCCGCCACATCATCAGCGTGCTCTCCAGCGCCAGGCCCATGCCGTCAACAGCCGCGTCGACCGACATGTGGCTGCGGTCGAACAGCACGCGCCGGGACTCTTCGGTCGGAGGAACACCGGCCAGAGCAAACCACTGCGGCCACTGCACCTGTGACTTGAACGAGTAAATGAGTCGGTGTTGGCGTACGTCGCCTGCAGTCATGCTGTTCGCCGCGGCGTAGGTTGGCGCGCATACCGGCAGGAAGGATTCCTCGGCCAGCCCTTCGACAAAGAGTCCTGGCCAGCGGCCTTCGCCATGCCGAATTTCGATGTCGACGGCTTCGCGCGAGAAATCGGTCGGCTCGTTGGTGCCGTTCAAGCGCAACTCGATGTCCGGGTTGGCGTCGAGGAAACTGGCCAGGCGCGGGCGCAGCCACTTGGTGGCCAGCGACGGTGTCGACCGGACGACCAGTACCGATCGCGAACGGAATCCGCGAATGCGCTGCGTAGCCTCCGATATATGCTCGATTCCGTCGGAAATCATCTCGAAATAGCGCTCGCCCGCCTCGGTCAGGACAACGCCTCGCCCGGCCTTGGTCAGCAGTGTCGTACCCAGATGTTCTTCCAGATTCTGGATCTGCTGGCTGACGGCCGAGGTCGTGACAAACAGTTCGGTTGCTGCCTTGGTCAGGCTGCCGCTGCGCGCCACAGCGTGAAAGACGGCAATCGCTCTCAGCGGCAGCGCCACGCCATCTCCCTCACGGTTGCACCTGGTCGATTACCAGCCGCACGCCCTGACTGCCCACCTTCGCGGCTTCCACCACGCCGAACATGTCTCCGCTCGACGGCTGGGCCATGCCGGCTTTGGCGATGCGTGCCTCGAGAATGACGGCTGAAGCCTCCGACAGCTTCTGGCCGCCGGGCATGCCGTTGGAATCGTCAAGACGGAATCGGTATGGCAGGTCGGCGACTCGGACGCGCAGGACCGAAAGCGGCATGCGCGATGAACCGTCCGCCGGGCGGGCGAAAATGAACACGGTGTCGTCCGGCTTGGCCTGCGCCGCAAGCTTGCCACCGAGGATGACCTCGCCGGTGATGGCCTTTCCGCTGGCCAACGGTGCTGCCGCCTTCCCAGGGGATTTCCCGCTTCGTGTTCCGAGGGCCTCCTGCGCCTTGTTAACCGCGGCTTCCAGGAAACGGGCGTCCTCCGAGCCGGGTTCGACCTGCAGCAGCAGGCGGCCCCAGTAGTCGGCCACGGCGGCGAAATCCTGCCGTTCGCTCGCCGCGGCGCCGGCGGTGAACAGGGTTTGCGGATCGTTGGGGTCGAGCTTCAGGGCACGGGCGATCAACTCATCGGGCTTGCCGTCGAACCGGCCTCCGTTGGCCTGCGCCAGCGCGTCGGCGTAATCGGCAAGCAGGGAGGCTTCGCTCTCGAGGGCCGATCCGGCATGGGCGAATGCCTCGGCCGATTCGGCGAAACGCCCGAGCGCCTTGTAGGAGCGGGCGAGCACGATCCAGCCCTTGGTGTCGTCCGGATTGGCTTTGAGCCGGTCGACCAGGCGCTGCAGCAGACCGTCTATTTCCTGCGGACTCATGCGCGCCTGGGTGAGCATCGGATCGAGCGCCTGTTGATTGCCGAGAAGGGCGTAACCGCCGACTGCGGCGAGCGGCAGCGCAATGAGCAGGGCGATCGCCGTGCGTTTTCCGCCGGAACTGCGCGCCGCCTCGACGGTTTTCCCCGCCGGTTCGACTTCTTCCAGCAGGCGGCGCTGCAATTCGCGTCGGGCCTGTTCAAAATCGTTTTCGCTCAGAGAACCCTCGGCACGATTGTCTTCGAGTTCGCGCAATTCGTCGCGCAGGATGTCCAGATTGGCCTGGCGTCGGTCGACGGTGTCGGTTGGCTTGTGCCGGCGCAGCAACGGGCGTAGCAAGATGGCCAGGACGACCACGAGCAGCGCCGCGGCGCCGAGGAAAAATCCAGTGGGACTGCTCATGGTTTCTGCTCGTCGGAATGAAGCAACTGTTCGGCCTGCCGCTGCTCGGCATCGCTCAGCGGTACATCGGCGATGACACGGGTGCGGCGGCGCAGGAACAGGAAAAGCCCGCCGAGTCCGCCTGCGAACAGCAGGGCAGGGCCGAACCACAGCAGCAGTGTGGTGCCCTTCAACGGCGGACGGTAGCGCACGAAATCGCCGTAGCGGCTGACCATGAAGTCCATGATCTCACCGTCGCTCTTGCCGTCCTGGATCATCGTGCGGATCTCGCGGCGCAGGTCATGCGCCAGCTCGGCGTTCGACCCGGCGAGCGATTCGTTCTGGCATACGAGGCAACGCAGTTCGGAGGAAATGGCGTTGAGCCGTTTCTCGGCCGCTTCGTCCTGCGCCAGCGGCGCGGCCTCCTTGGCGAAACCCGTATTAACCGCGGAGACACAGAAAACACAGAGAAAGGCGAGACGGGCAAAAAGGTTGCCCCAGTGTCTCTGCGTCTCTGTGCTGAATGGTTTGATCATTTGTTCAGCTCCGCAACCAGGGGCAGGATCTTGCCGGAGAATACGTCGGGGGTGATCGGGCCGATGTGCTTGAGACGGATCACGCCGGCCTTGTCGATGACGTAGGTTTCCGGCACGCCATAGACGCCGTAGTCGATGCCGACGCGGCCGTCGAGGTCGAGCACCGATAGCGCGTAGGGATCGCCGTGCCGCTTGAGCCAGGTACTGGCGCGCTCAATCGCCATGCTTCTTTCGCTTTCGGCGGAAATCTTGTCCATGTCGAAACTGCCGTCGCCGCGAACTTCCTTGTAGTTCAGGCCAATCAGCGTGATCGCCTTGTACTTGGCGATTTCGACGAGGATCGGGTGTTCCTGGCGGCAGGATACGCACCACGATGCCCAGACGTTGAGTAGCCACACCTTGCCCTGCATGTCCTTGGGCGAGAACGTCTGATCCATCGCGCCGAGCTTGGGCAGCGCAAATGCCGGCGTCGGCTTGCCGACGAGCGGCGAGGGAACCTCGCGCGGGTTGAGGTTGAGCCCGACGGCGAGCAGCACGACGAGGACGACGAAGCCGATCAGCGGCCAGAGAAAACGGTTCATGCACGGGCCTCCTGTGCGGCCACGACGGCGGACTCGCGCCGGACCGCACGGTAGCGCCGATCGCACATGGCCAGCAAACCGCCGAGCGACATCAGCAGGCAACCGCCCCAGATCCAGTCGACGAAGGGTTTGACATAGACGCGGACGACCCAGGCGTGTTGCGGGCGCGCCTTGTCGATCGGCTCGCCGAGCGAGACATAAATGTCACGGAAAAGGCCGACGTCGATTGCCGCTTCGGTCATCGGCATGCCGGACGTCGGATATACGCGCTTCTCCGGCTGCAATTTCCGTTCGACGCGCCCTTCGCGGATCAGGTCGACATCACCGACCAGCGCCTGGTAGTTCGGCCCCCGCTCCTGCCGGATGCCGTTGAACTTGAAGGTGTAGCCGCCGAGTTCTACTGTGTCGCCGATTTCCATCTTCACGTCTTTTTCCTGCTGGTAACCGCTGACGATGGTCACGCCGACGACGAACACGGCCACGCCGATGTGCGCCAGATGCATGCCGAGAAAACTGGCCGGCTGCCGGGCAAGCGCGGCAAGGAACGACAGGCCGCTGCGCGTCGATTGCACGCGCTGGACGATGTTCAACAGGCTGGTCAGCGTGATCCACGCGGCGAGCAGCAGGCTCAGGGCGACCAGCGGCTTCCAGTCGCCGAGCAGGAACGGCGCGATGAGGCCGACCACGGCGGCGCTAAGGAAAGCCCAGCGCAGCACGCGCACGATTTCCGGCAGGCTGGCCTGCTTCCAGCGAGCGAACGGCGCGATACCGACGAGGAAGAGTGCGGGAATCATCAGCGGAGCGAAGACGGCATCGAAATAGGGCGGGCCGACCGACAGCTTGCCCAGCCCCAGCGCGTCGATCAGCAGCGGGTAGAGGGTGCCGAGCAGCACCGACGAACAGGCTACGACCAGCAGCACGTTGTTGGTGAGCAGCAGCGATTCGCGCGAAACGAGGCCGAAGCGCCCGCCCAGGCCGACCTTCGGCGCGCGCCAGGCGAACAGGGCCAGCGAGCTTCCAATGACGACGACCAGGAAGGCCAGGATGAAGATGCCGCGCTTCGGGTCGGTGGCGAACGCATGCACCGAGGTCAGTACGCCCGAGCGCACGAGGAAGGTGCCAAGCAGCGACAATGAAAACGCCGAGATGGCCAGCAGCACCGTCCAGTTCTTGAAGCTGCCGCGTTTTTCCGTCACCGCCAGCGAGTGCACCAGCGCGGTACCCACCAGCCAGGGCATGAACGAGGCGTTTTCCACCGGGTCCCAGAACCACCATCCGCCCCAGCCGAGTTCGTAGTAGGCCCAGCCGGAACCGAGCGCGATGCCGAGCGTGAGGAAGATCCATGCGGCGGTGGTCCACGGCCGCGACCAACGCGCCCACGCCGCGTCGAGCTGGCCGGAGATCAGCGCGGTGACGGCGAAGGCGAAGGCCACCGAAAAACCGACGTAACCCATGTACAGCATCGGCGGATGGATGATCAGCCCCGGATCCTGCAGCAACGGGTTGAGGTCGCGACCCTCCTCGGCGCCGGGCAGCACGCGCTCGAAGGGATTGGAGGTGATCAAGATGAACAGCAGGAAACCAGCGGTGACCAGACCGAGCACGGCGATGACGCGGGCGACCATGGCGTCGGGCAGCGCCTTCGAGAAGGCGGCGACTGCCAGCGTCCATAGTCCGAGCATTACCACCCACAGCAGCAAGGACCCTTCGTGCCCGCCCCAGACAGCGGCGATTCGGTAGGGCAGCGGCAGTTGCGTGTTGGAATGCTGGGCGACGTAGAGCACCGAGAAATCGTTCTGCACGAAGGCCGCCGTGAGGCAGCCGAAGGCTACCAGCAGCATCAGGTTCAACGCTCCGGCGGCAGGACGCGCCAGCGCGATCCATTCGGTGTTGCGGCGATGCGCGCCGACAAGCGGCAGGACGCCTTGGGCGACGGAAATGCACAGGGCGACGATGAGGGCGAAATGGCCGAGTTCGGGAATCATTGCGGGGTTACTCCTCGAGTCTATTTGCTCACCGTTTCCTGCGCCTTCTTGGTCAGCGCCCGTGCGTGCGCTTCGCCGACGGCCTGGGCCGCTTCGGGCGGCATGTAGTTCTCGTCGTGCTTGGCCAGGACTTCGCTGGCCACGAAAATCCCGTCGTCGCCGATCTTGCCCTGGGCTACCGCGCCTTTGCCCTCGCGGAAGAGGTCGGGCAGGATGCCCTTGTAGCGCACGGCCATGTCTTTTTCGGTGTCGGTGACGACAAAAGTCAGCGTGACACCGTCCGCCTCGCGCCGGACAGAGCCCTCTTTGACCATCCCACCGATACGGAACGCCTTGCCTTTCGGCGCCTCCCCGGCGGCGACCTGGGTCGGCGAGAAGAAAAAGACGAGGTTGCTCTGGAAGGCGTTGAGGACCAGCGTCGTAACGACGCCAAGGACGGCGACCCCGGCCAGGATGAGCAGCAGACGTTTATGACGGGATTTCAATGGCTTTCCTTGCGTGTCGCGTTGATGGTCGTGCCGTGGTCAAGTCTTTCGGCCCGAAGCTGACGTTTGAGACGGGCGATAAGATCCTTCCGACTGCGTACCAGCAGAATCGGTTCCAGGATCATCAGCACCACCATGACGATGAATGATCCCCATACGTAGAGGCCGTGGTTGCCCATGGCCAGAAAGTCGGACAGGCTGTTCCAGTAGATCATGGTGCCTCCCGGGCGAGTTCCTCGCGCACCCACAGCGTGTCCTTCTCGCGCTCGAGCATGATCCGGCGCACGCGCATCAACGTCACGGCGATGGCGTACATCCAGCAGGCCAGCGCGCAGAGCAACATGCCCCAGAGCATGGTCGTAGCCATCGAGGACTTGGCCAGGTTGACCGACGAACCCTGGTGCAGAGTGTTCCACCACTTGACCGAGAAATAGATGATCGGAACGTTCACCACGCCGACCAGCGCCAGAATGGCGCCGGCCTTGTCGGCCCGGCGCGGGTCGTCGATGGCAGATTGCAGGGCGATGAAGCCGACGTAGAGGAACAGCAGGATCAGCTCCGAAGTCAGGCGCGCGTCCCACACCCACCACGTGCCCCACATCGGCTTGCCCCACAGCG
>DBMG01000170.1:13188-15221 GCA_002304785.1 Candidatus Accumulibacter sp. UBA704
ATGATGCGGTAGCCCTCGCCCTGTTGCGCATCCGTGGGGGCAACAAGAAAGCCGACATAGAGGCCGGCAATGCCGAAGATCGCCGCCAGGATCCAGAACCACGGGATCATCTTGCCGGCCAGCGGGTAGAACGCTTGCGGGCCGGCGAATCGGTACCAGTTGATCATTCTGTCGCTCATTCACTCATTCCAGGGCAATTCGTAAGGCGGCCGCCGTCGGCCACGGGGCGAAGAACACGCCGGCCAGCGCGAGTGCCGCCAGCAGGGACAGATGGGCTTGCGCCCCGGTTCCGGTCAAGGTTGCGTCGACCGCCCCGGCGCCGAATATTAGCACTGGAATATATAGCGGCAGAATCAGCAGCGATACCAGCACGCCGCTGCCGCGCACGCCGAGCGTCAGTGCCGCGCCGATGGCGCCGATGCCGGACAGCGCCGGAGTGCCGATGAGCAGCGAGCAAGTCAGGATCCACAGGGCGTCGCCGGACAGGTCGAACTGGATGCCCAGCACCGGCGCCAGCAGAGTCAGCGGCAGACCCGAAATCAGCCAGTGTGCGCAGACCTTGCCGAGTACGATCAGGCCGAGCGGCTGGGGGGTCAGCGCCAGTTGCTCGAGGGTGCCGTCGCGGTAGTCGTCGGCGAACAGGCGCGGCAGCGACAGCATGGTGGCCAGCAGAGCGGCGACCCACAGCACGCCGGGAGCCAGCTTGCGCAGTTGTTCCGGCTCCGGGCCGATGCCGAGCGGGAACAGGCTGACCACGATGATGAAGAAGAACAGTACGGAGGTGATGTCCGCCCGCCGCCGCAGTGCCAGGCGCAGATCGCGCACGATGATGGCCAAAATTGGCGTCAGCATGGCGCTGTCCTGGGAGTAAGTACCAACTGGTGAACGGTTCCGGCAGCGATCTCGACGGGTTGGTGAGTGGTCAGCACGGCCAGGCCGCCGCGCTGCAGATGGGCGCCGATCAGTCCGGCGACTTGCCCGACCGCCGCCGCATCCAGCGCCACGAACGGCTCGTCGAGCAGCCATAGCGGGCGCCGTTCGTTGACCATCCGGGCCAACGCCACGCGCCGTTTCTGCCCTTGCGACAGGTAGCGGCAGGCCAGGTCCTCGCGCCCGGCCAGGCCGAGCATCTCCAGGGCGTCCAGAGCCTGGTCTTCTTCCAGTGGCTCGTCAGCCAGTACGGCCGAGGTCATCAGGTTTTCCAGCGGTGTCAGCTCCTCCTTGATGGCGTTGTGGTGGCCGAGGAAGCACAGTTCGCGCCGGTAGTCCTCGCCGAGTTTGCCGATCGGTTGCCCGCGCCAAAGGATTTCGCCTGCTGCCGGCGGCAGCAGGCCGCACAGCATGCGCAACAGGCTGGTCTTGCCGGAGCCGTTGCTGCCCTGCAGGTGGAGCAATTCCCCGCCCTCCAGGCGAAAGCCAACCCCGGCGAACAGGTGCCGGTCGCCGCGGATGCACTCAAGATTCGAGGTTTCGAGCATGGAACGTGATTGAACGGATTGGATGAATGGTGCAGGGGCGAGTTTAGCGGGGGATTGACCTGAGTCAAATAAAACGAAAGAAATGCATTTTCGGGCGCTATGATATTTCGCACAATTAACCGGGAAGGAAAGCGTCTCGTCCTTTCCCGGCGGTCCGTACGTTCGGGAGGTCACGGTGTTCCGGTTCGCGGGGTTCAAGCAGTTTCTGCAGCAATTTCCTTCGGTGGGCGCGGTGGTTTCGCTCGCCTGCGTGATGGTTCTGGCGACGGCGATTTCGACGTCCGTCTTGCTGCTGGAACTGCGCAATGAAGAGATCTCACACGCCAAGGGGGAGGTCGTCACGTTGACCCGGATACTGTCGGAGCAGACGACACGGACGTTCGAAGGCGTGTCGCTGACGCTGCGAGGAATTGATGAACGTTTGTCCGACAACGTGGGGATCCGCCTGAACCTGGACGACGAACTGGTGCGGTTCCTGTTGCAGGCACGCAGCGCCAGTCTGCCGCAAGTGAAATCCATTTTTCTTGTCGACGAATTCGGTCGTGGCGTCAATTC
>DBMG01000108.1:0-2875 GCA_002304785.1 Candidatus Accumulibacter sp. UBA704
TCTTGTTGGCGCAGTCGTATGCCGTGCGTACTACCGTCGACAGATAGGGCGGTTGCCCAGGATCTGCTTGCGGTTCGCCCCAGCGCACCAGATGCAGGACCTGGGCGATATCGCCGTCACGCCGCGCTGTTTTCTTATCGACGTAGATTCGGGTGTTGTCCTCGAAGCGAGTGATTTCGCCCCACTCGGCGCGGGCCAGGGTGCTGACGGTGGCGAGCGTCAGCGCTATAGTCAGTTTTGTCCCCGTTTTCATGGGCCGCGATTTTACCGCAGGAGTATTCTGGAACAATGTTTCATTTGACCGTTGTAGTCAGTGTCGTGGATACTTCCGGGCTGCTTCAACCGCATTTTCTTTTGGATCAGAACCATGGATATTACCGTTCTCGGAGAAGCCCGTTATCCCTCTCCGCTCGATTACCACGTCAGCGACAAGGCCAGAGTGCCGTTCAGCGTCATTATCGATCCCGACGCGCCGCCCCCCGAGGAGTTGCTGTTCGAAGTGGCCGGGCCGCGCGAGAAACTGTTTTTCGACCCGAAGAAAACGCGGGCCGGTGTCGTGACCTGTGGCGGCCTGTGTCCCGGCCTGAATAACGTCATTCGTTCGCTGGTCCTGCAATTGCACCATGGTTACGGGGTGCGCGAGATTCTCGGTTTCACCAACGGCTATCAGGGCCTCGATCCGTGGCGCGGTTCGGAGCCGATCCCGTTGACTCCCGAATTCGTCGAGGACATCCACAAGGAAGGCGGCACAGTGCTCAACACGTCGCGCGGACCGGTGGATGTCAGCGTTGCGGTTGATAACCTGATCCGGCGCAAGGTCGACATCCTCTTCGTGGTCGGTGGCGACGGAACGCAGCGCGGAGGGGCGGAAATCTACAAGGAGGCCAAGTCGCGCGGCCATGCGCTGGCGGTTGTCGGCATTCCCAAGACCATCGATAACGACGTCGCCTTCGTCACGCGGACGTTCGGCTACGTCACGGCGGTTGATGAAGCGGCCAAGGCGATCGCCTGCGCGCATACCGAGGCGCACAGCGTGCTCAACGGCATTTCGCTGGTCAAGATCATGGGCCGCCACGCGGGTTTTATCGCGGCCGGAGCCACTGTCGCCAGCCAGGACGTCAATTTCACTCTGGTTCCCGAAGTGCCTTTCGTGCTCGAAGGCGAGGACGGTTTCCTCGAGGCGCTCAAGCAGCGGATCCTCAAGCGCGCCCACGCCGTCATTCTGGTTGCCGAAGGGGCCGGCCAGCATCTCCTGGGTGGTGGCGAAGAGCAGCGGGATGCTTCCGGCAACGTCAAGCTGAAGGATATCGGGCTCTTCATGCGCGATCGCATAGAATCGTACTTCAAGGCGCAGAATATTCCGTTCGCCTTGCGCTATTTCGATCCCAGCTACATGATCCGCAGCGTCCCGGCCTGCGCCGAGGACGCGGTATTGTGCGACTTCTATGCCCGCAATGCGGTGCATGCCGCCATGGCCGGCAAGACCGGCTTGGTGATCGGGCAACATCATGGAGTTTTCACCCATGTGCCTATCGATCTGCTCACGCGACAGAAGAAGCAACTGGATCTCAACAGCCCGGCGTGGCTCGGCGTGCTGGCGTCTACAGGGCAGAATATCGCGCAATTCCCCGGTTGAGATCTTTGGTTGTCAAGGAGTCGAGCGGTTGCGGAGAAAGCCTCCGCAGCCGCTTTTTTTCAGGATGTTGCGGTTATCCGCAGTACGGGGCGGGACGCGGTTGCTTGCCGCGGGTTTTGGGCTACCATTGCCGGATCGGGATAGTTCATCCAAAAGGAGTTTGGCATGGTAAAGATTGGCGATTTCGGAGAAGTCAGCAACGACAAGAAGGCTGACCAGAACATTTGTGCTTTCGGCGAGGACTGCGAAGAAAAGAAGCCGGCCGAGAACATCTGTGCCTTCGGCGAGGACTGCGAAGAAAAGAAGCCGCCTGAGGACATCTGTGCCTTCGGCGAGAATTGCGAAGAAAAGGCTCCGGCAGAAGACATCAGTGCCTTCGGCGAGAAGAGTGAGGAAAAGAAGCCCAAGCAAGACATCTGCGCGTTTGGCGAGGAGTGTCCGGAGCAAAAATAGCCCCGATGGCCGTCGTTAAAGCTTTGCCGGTATCACCGCCTCCGCGGCGGGAAAATCCAGGAAGAGCCAAATGCCCGCGTCGGGATTTGGCTCTTTGTTCTATCTCGATGCGGACACCGCCAAATCCACGAATTCTTTCAGCGGTTTTCTCCCGCGTGCGAACGGCTGGCCGTTCAGGAAGATTGCCGGCACCGCGTCAATCTTGTGCCGGTCGATTTCGTCCATGAACAGCTTTCCATCGATCATCGTGTGCCGGATGCGGGGATTGACTGCCGCCATCAGGTTGAACGCCTGCACGGCATCCGGGCAGTTGTGGCAGGACAGGGTGATATAGGTTTCAAAGCTGCAATCGCCTTCAATGCTCCGAATTTGATCGATCAGCGCCGACTCCTCCTTGGGCGGATGGCCGCTGCAATGCAGGATGGCCAGAACCAGCGATGTCAGTTCGTGGCCCAGGGGCAATCCGGCGAAGCGTATCCGTGCGTTTTCCCCTTGCCGCGCTACGGAGAACGACGGCATTCGGGCGTCGTCCACCGATTCGTAGGTTACCTTGATCTTATTGGAGAGGGGGCTGATCTCGTCCAGGAATGCGCGCATTTCACCGGACTTGGGCTTTTCGTCCAGCGATGCGACCAGTTCGACCGGGTGCTGAATTTTCTGGAAATGCGTCCTGAGTTGGTCAAGCATGGCTTGCTCCAGCAGGGCGGGTTTCTCCTCGGGTTCCTTTTTCTTGCCCAAAAAAGACATGATTCCTCCCTCGTTTCTTCTGGTACTGCTGTTCGTCGT
>DBMG01000108.1:2933-10649 GCA_002304785.1 Candidatus Accumulibacter sp. UBA704
TGGGGCCTCGTCTTCAGTCAGTCGCCCGTTTTAAACGGGCGTAGCAAGGTTACTTGAAGATCCCGAAGGGCTTGCCGACCGGCAGGAAGACCCGTCCGAAAAACGTGTTCAACACCACGGCGGCGCAGGCATAGAAGGACAGCAGCGCGGTAACCATTTCGGCCCAGGCGCCGATCGTGTGGGTGAGGTGCGGTGCCACGCCGAACGCGTTCAGGGACAGCGCGGCCAGAAGAACGTCGATTACCACCATGATGATGAAGATCAGCTTGCTGACTTCCATGGCGCCGAGCGTCATGAGGACCGAGAAGATCAGATAGCCCAGGAAGGCGAATCCGAGTTGTTTGACGTCGCAGGCGGCGGCCAGCTCCGGGCCGAAGACGCCCATCTTCATCATCCAGGCCACGGCAACCGAGTACCAGAAGAACGCGTAGGCGCCGAAGACCGTTCCACCCCAGATGTTTTCGTAGATGAAGTCGAGGATGCAGGCCACGAGCTGGGCCGTTGCGCCCAGGAAGATCGCGTAGACGATGACGAAGGACAGGCCGGTGGTGATGCCGAGCTTCTGCGAGGCGGCAACGAACGTGACGATGGCCAGGCCGAAAAGCCCCAGGGCGGTCGGGTTGGCAATCGCAATCTTGACTCTTTGTGTTTCAGCTACGCTCATCAAATAATCTCCTGAAAAAATGCTGGTTGTTGGCCAATGGATACTGCAGAAAGTGGTCGGCGTCGGCGGGAGACCGACACGCTAGGCAATAGGCGAGAGGGCAGGCAAAAAAACAAAACGCGCTGAAAAATCAATCCGATGGCCGAATCCAGCGTCTGCACCCGTCCGAAATTCGGGCGGATTATAGTCCTCGCGAATGCGGCGGGCAAACGGAAAACCAGACGCAAGAATTGCCATGCCCCCTCCACGAATCATGATCAACTGTTGCGACAACGGACTCGCCCGGCGCTCTTTTGCCTGTTCGCGGCAATTGGCAAGGGCGGACGAAGTCAACCGCGATGGTATCGCAAACCGTCTGCGGCCCTATTGTGGCTTTCCACATCGTCGACGATCGAAACGTCTGTCTTGCAGGGGCTTTTTGAGGCGGCAAGGGCGTCTGATGAGTTAAAATCAGCCGATTTTGCCCGTTGAGCCATCATTGCCCGGTCACGGAATTCGAGCGGTGTCCTGACCCGGTGTTGTGGTTGAAGCTGCGTCGTTGTCCCATTTATTTCATTCAAGGACCCAAGCATGAGCACGCTGACAGATCAGCTATTGAAGATGGAGAAGCACAACTCGTTGTTTGAATCGGCGGTACGCGCGTTGCCGCTGCCCGTCTGCGCCGCCTTCGGTAATGCGGCCAATCCGCAGGCGGTGACCTTCGCCAACACCTCGCGAATTCTCAGCACCCAGGACAGCGACAGTGTCGCCAAGAGCTTCCCGAATTCCGTGGGCGCCTCCGGCAACGCCGTGCTGGCGTCGGCGGGCGCCCACCCGAAGGCCGCCCAGGGCAAGCGCGTGGCCGTGCTCTTTTCCGGCGGGCCGGCCGCCGGCGGCCATAACGTCGTCTGCGGCCTCAAGCGCGTGCTCGGGCCGGGCAACACCCTGCTCGGCGTCAAGCCCGGGCCGAAGGGCCTGATCAAGGGACAACTGTTCGAAATCCGCGACGCCGACATCGACGGCATCCTCAACACCGGCGGCTTCGACTACCTCGGCACCGACCGCACCAAGATCAAGACCGACGCCCAGTTCAACCACGTGCGCGACACCTGCATCAACCACAAGCTCGACGCCATCGTCGTCATCGGCGGCGACGACTCCAACACCAACGCCGCCGTGCTCGCCGAATTCCTGTTCAAGGACGTCAAGCCCGACGGCTCGGGCGTACAAGTCATCGGCGTCCCCAAGACCATCGACGGCGACCTGCAGATCGGCGACCTCCTGCCCATCTCCTTCGGCTTCGACACCGCCACCAAGATCTACGGCGAAATGGTCGGCAACATCCTGCAGGACACCCGCTCCTCGCTCAAATACTGGCACTTCATCAAGCTGATGGGCCGCTCGGCCTCGCACGTGACCATGGAAGTCGCGCTGCAGACCAAGCCGGCCATCACCCTCATCTCCGAAGAAGTGGCCGCCAAGCGCCAATCGCTCAGCGCGATCGTCAACCAGATCGCCCAGACCGTTGTCGCCCGTGCCTACCAAGGCATCAACCACGGCGTCGTGCTGATCCCCGAAGGGCTGATCGAATTCATCCCGGAAATGCACGACCTCATTGCCGAGCTGAACGACGTCCTGGCGCAGAACGCTGCCGAATTCGAAGCCCTGCACACCCAGGCGCGCCCGATGTTCGTGCAGAACCTCCTCTCGGCGCACAACGCGGCCCTGCTGGCCTCGCTGCCCGACTACCTGGTCAACATGCTGCTGGCCGAGCGCGACTCGCACGGCAACCTGCAGGTCTCCCTGATCCCCACCGAACAGCTGCTGATCGACATGACCGCGCGGGCCATCGAGGACATCGACGCCCAGGTCCCGTTCTCCGCGCACTCCCACTTCCTCGGCTACGAAGGCCGCTGCGGCGCGCCGACGCTGTTCGATGCCGCCTACACCTACAACCTCGGCCTCACCGCCGGCTCGCTGATCCTCGACGGGCGGACCGGCTACATGGCCACGGTGACCGATCTCGACCAGGGGGGCGTGCCACGGGCCATCCCGCTGACCGGCCTGCTCAATATCGAACGGCGTCACGGCAAGGACGAATTCGTCATCGAGAAGGCGCTGGTCAAGATGGATTCGCCGGCCATGCAGTACTTCGTGTCGCGCCGTGCCGACTGGGCGGCCGAAGACCGCTTCTGCTCGCCCGGCCCGCGCCAGCTGTGGGGCAGCGTGGCCAACCAGATGCCGATGAGCGTGGCCCTCAACTCCGGCGCCCAATCGCTGATGTTCAGGATCGGTTAGATCCCGGTTTCATGATCAGCCCGTGGCCGCAGCAGCGACACGCCCACGGGCTTTTCTGTTATTAGTCGACGCGGATTTCGATCCTGCGCGGCTGTGCGTGTTCGGCCTTGGGGATACGCAGCTTGAGCACGCCCTGGTTGAGTTCGGCGCTGACCCTGCTCGAATCGAGTTCCCTCGAGAGGGTGAACGCCCGGCGGTAACGGGGGAGACTCACCTCTGCGTGGCTGGATTCCATGCCCTCGGGCAACTCCAACGCCACTTCGCCTTCGATGGTCAGCGTGTCGGCTTCCACTTGGAGGGTGAGCTTGTCCTTGGGTACGCCCGGAAGGTCGGCATACAAGGTGATGCCTCCAGCGTCCTCGATGACATCGGTTGGCGGCAGCAGCGCCGCTTCGTCTCGGGATATCTCGGTAGTCTTGGTTAAGGCGGGATTTTCGCTCATGGTGTCCTCCTGATTTCT
The DNA here is from genome assembly GCA_002304785.1 of Candidatus Accumulibacter sp. UBA704. Lineage (GTDB taxonomy): Bacteria > Pseudomonadota > Gammaproteobacteria > Burkholderiales > Rhodocyclaceae > Propionivibrio. The sequence continues at coordinate 6,335 of DBMG01000108.1, forward strand.
TACTGAATGGTGATCCGCCGCGGTTGCGCTTCTTCCTTGCGCAGGATGCGTACATGCAGCACGCCGTCGCGGTACTTGGCTTCGATGGCGTTCGGGTCCACGTCGTCCGGCAATGACACGACGCGCCGGAAACGGCCGGCGAAGCGCTCGTCGATGTGCAGGGTGGCCTTATCGGGAACCGGGTCAACCTTTCGTTCGCCGGCGATGGTAAGCATCCCTTTTACCAGATGGACTTCCAGCGTCGCCGGGTCGATGCCAGGGGCGAAGGCATAGATGTCCACCGCCTGTGACGTGCCGCCGACATTCAGCGCCGGGAATCCGCGCGTCAAGCCGCGGATATTCGGGTTCGGGTCGAATGGCTGCTGCATGCCGCGTTGCAGCCGGTCGAGCTCCGCGAACAGGTCGCGGGGGAACAATGAACGGTAGTACATGCAGAACTCCTTTCCTAGGTTGCGAGGGCTCGATCACGCCCTCTTGTGACTCTTAGTTAAGGTGCTGTGCGCGTATTTTCAAGTACTTGTTTTCGTGGGGATTGTCACCACATACATCATTTTATTCACCCGATGGTTTTCAGATGCCTGTCCAAAGGCTTGCGCGAACGGTTCGGCCCTCTCGGACACTGGGTGGTCTCGTTCGAAGTGGCAGCCCACCCTCTAGCCGGCTAACTCTATTCCGTCGAATTTATGATGACTTGGTAATTTGTATGTTGTATTTCTTTAGTTTTCGATAGAGCGTCTGTCGCGAGATGCCGAGCTTTATCGCAGTCCTCTTTATGTTGTATTGACTGGACTGAAGGGCTGACAGCAGTCGTGAATCCTCCTGTCTTTCCGTATCCCCTTCGGGTGTCGCAGCCTCGTTCATCGGTTGGTCATATTCTCTGTTCTCTAGAAACCTCCTGATGGTTTCCCCGCTTACTTCCGAGTCCCCCGCCGTGACCACCAGTCGTTCGATGAAATGAGACAACTCGCGAATGTTTCCAGGCCAGGAATGGCGACACAGTTCAAGATAGGCGTCCTCGGAAAAATCAACCGATCTCCCGTAGTGTTTTTGGTGAAGTCTTAGAAATTCCCTGGAAAGGTGGTCGATATCGCCATTTCTTTGACCAAGGCTCGGCAAGTTAAGAACCAGCACCTTGAGTCGGTAATAAAGATCCTGGCGGAATTGCCCCGATTCGATGAGGCGCACCAGGTTCTGGTTGGAGGCAGCGATTACGCGGACGTCGATCGGGATGTATTTGTCGCCGCCGAGTCGCATGATCTGCCTTTCCTGAAGTGCGCGCAGAAGGCGGCTTTGTCCGTATTTGTCCATTTCTGAAATTTCGTCGAGGAACAATGTGCCTCGGTGGGCCATTTCAAAAAGACCCGGCTTGCCCTTCTTGACTGCCCCTGTGAAGGCGCCTTCGACATAGCCGAACAATTCGCTTTCCAGCAGATTTGCAGGCAACGCGGCACAGTTGATGGCGACGAACGGCCCCATCTTTCTAGCGCTCAGGTTGTGGATGCCTTGCGCGAACAACTCCTTCCCTGTCCCGGATTCTCCCTGGATGAGTATGGTTGCATCCGTTTTTGCAATTTCCTGTGCGATGCGTTTTGCCTCCACAATCTGCGGAGATCGTCCAAGTATGTCGGTCATTGAATATTTGGCGGCAAATTTCTTGACGAGGATTTCGTTGCGAATCGTTGCTTCGGCTTCCTGAATGCGGCTGATTTCCTGGAAAGTCACAAAAGCGCCGATGGGTGCGTTCTCCACGACAATGGGGCCGATGTTGAAGCAGATCCACGTGCCGTCGCGCTTGAATACCTCCCCCCGGAGCTCGCTTCCCGCGCGCAGGCATTCATCGATCCCGGGCAGGTCGATCAGCGCATCGAGCGGTTTGCCCAGGTAGTCTTTTGTGGCGCAGTCCAGGAGTCTTGCAGCGACAGGGTTGATGACCTGAATCCGCTTCTGGCGGTCGATGCTGATAACGCCTTCAAGAGAGTATTCAATGAGCGCCCTGAACGTTTCGGTGTTTTCCTTTTCGATCTGCCTTCCGAGAACGATTCGCTGCGCCTCCAGCAGGGCATTCCTGATGGACAGGTTTCCTGACTGGAGCAGTATCGCGCGGAGTCCATGCTCCCTGGCGACCCTGATGGTCTTGATGCCGCCGAAAACGACGTCATAGTTCAGTTTCGCCACTTCCTCGACGACCGGCGGAATGTCCTCGTCGGCTTGCAGGCGATGGACCGTAATTTCCACGTTCGAAAGCCTGGCAATCACCTCGATGTCGGTAACCATGTTGTCGAAGGCGATGAACGCCGCCCGCAGGCGCTCCATCTTCGTCATTTCCTTGGCGTCAAGGCATATCCGGGCAAGGTCCTGTCCGGTGGTGACAATTTCCACGACCGGGATCTTGATCTCCGCGTACTGGATCAGCATTGCCAGGCCGCCACGGGCGACCAATACCTCGACGCCCTCATGCTGAAGGCGTGTTGCGAGCGCAGGGGCCTTCGACAGGTCTGTCAGGTGCAATTCGACCTCGTCCCGCAGATCGAGGTCGTCGCACAGGCTCTCCGTCTGTTCAAACAGATCCCTGTCGGCGGTGATCAGAGCAATCTTCGGCATAGGCTGGAAAATCCTTTTTGGAAGCGGCTTCGGCGGATAAGTCTCGAGTCTCGACGATCATTGAACAAGTGAAATCGTTGCCAACTGTAACTGATGTCTCGCCGATGTGCCACACATGTAACCAAATGTTGTTACACTTGTAACGTAAGAGTGCAATAAAATCACTTAAAAAACAGCATGAAGGCCATTGGCACGCGATCTGCTATTTGAGACGTACTGCGTCAAAAGCAGAAATAGCAGAAAACGTAATATCAGAGGAAGGGCGGTTTGAGCAGCCCGTCAGGAAGGTCGGGCATGCATAACTTTCCTTACCACGTTTCGTTTGAAGAGGGCAGGCACTGGGATCACACGGAGACGTGTGGCAAGCAGTAATAACAATTTGAAAGGAATGGAAATGAAGTTGTTGTCGATCGCAGTTTCTGCGTGTCTGGCGTTCCTGCCGGCAGCCGGTTTTGCCAAGGATGAATGGCCTACGGACACCGTCAAGATCATCGTTCCCTTTACGGCCGGCGGTACCACCGACATTTTTGCCCGCGTCATTGGTGACCACTTGCAGAAGGCCTTCGGCAAGCCCTTCATCATCGAGAACGTGCCTGGCGCAGGCAGCGTCAATGGCATCGCCCAGGTGGCTCGCGCCAAACCGGACGGCCTCACGATCGGCATCGCCAGCACCTCGGGCCTCGCCATCAATCCGCTGATGCGCCCCGATCAGGTGCCGTACAAGCCGCTCAAGGATCTGATTCCGGTCTCGATGTTCGACCGGGTGCCGAACGTGCTGGTCATCAATCCGAACAAACTGCCGGTCAAGTCGCTTCCCGAACTGATCGACTATCTGAAAAAGAACCCGGGCAAGGTCGCCTATGGCTCTTCGGGGGTGGGAACCTCGCAGCACCTCGCGGCGGAACTCTTCCAGCAGATGACGGGCACCAAGATCACCCATGTTCCCTATCCCGGTTCGGCGCGCATGATCACCGACCTGATCGGCGGTCAGATCGCCATGTCTTTCGACAATGTGCCGCTGCTGCTGCCGCACGTTCAGGCCGGAAAACTGACCATGCTGGCGACGGCCACGGCCAAACGGGCGGCGTTTGACGAGAAAGTGCCTGCGGTTGCCGAATCCCTTCCCGGCTTCGAAGCCGTCGCGTGGCACGGGTTCGTGGTACCGGCCGGGACCCCGGATGAAATCGTCCAGAAACTGGCGGCCGAAGTCCAGGTGTGCATGAAGAAGCCGGAAACCATCAAGAAGTTTTCCGACGCAGGGGCCGAAGCTCTGGCCACTTCGCCGAAGGAGTTTGCCGATTACATCGCGGCCGAGATGGACAAGTGGAAAGCCGTCATCGACAAGGCGGGACTGGCCACGAAGTAACCGGGGAAACCACGACCCGTTCCCGAATGCTCCGGTACCGATCGGAGACGTGATGCTCCCTCCTCCGCCATCGGCACGGAGGGGCTTCACCGGAGCGCGTCCGCTCAGCTAGTCGGCAGCACCAGAGGTGGAGCGATGGCGCCGACCGGAAGATCGGCTCGGGAATAACCAAAATCACTGATGTATATGTTTTTGGCATTGTGCCAACGGGGTCGTTTTGTCTTCAAAAAGCGTTGGATAACTGTTTCGAAAAGGAGAAATAGATGGTTTCAAGTCTTCGCGGCGTGCTCACGGCGATCGTGACGCCGTTCGATTCCGCTGGAGTCGTGTGTCCACAAAGGCTGCGCA
>DBMG01000183.1 GCA_002304785.1 Candidatus Accumulibacter sp. UBA704
TCGGCATGCACGGCAGCGGCATGTTCCTCCTCAACCCGCCGTGGACGCTGCACGACACATTGGCCGGAGTGATGCCGTTCCTCGCAGAGGCTTTGCGCGAGGATGCCGGTGCCGGGTTTACGCTGGAGCAGCAGGCGGCCTGAGAGTCTGCCCTGGCAGCGTTTGAGCCAAAGCGCTCAGTCATTTGCAGCAATGGCATTAAGGAAACCAAGTTCTCCCACTCATATGGAACGACGTCCCGAAGGCCTCGAAACGGAGTCTCGTTTTGTAGTTTCCGCATCCGTGTTCTGATCCGAGGATTTTTCTGAGTAAGCTCAGTGCCCCATCGACGATGCCGCATCGACCGTTCGTGTCGGTTTGGGCGCCAGGGCAATCGAAAAGGCGGCGATGAAGAAAATGATGGCGATGACGATCATCAGGTCGTTGGTTGCCAGCAGCAGGCTCTGGCTCGTCACCATGTTGTTCAGCATCTCGCGCGCCGTCTGCCCGGCCATGCCCGGGGCCGCGGCGATCTGGGCGGCGAGCTGGCCGGTGGGATCGACGATGCTCGCCAACTGGTCGTGGGCGATCTTGCTCCGGTCCTCCCAGGACGTGGTGACCAGGGACGTGGCGATGGCTCCGGCAAGCGTGCGCACGAAGTTCATCAGGCCGGACGCCGACGCCGTTTCCCTTTCCTCGACAGATCCCATAGCCAGTCCCATGATCGGAACGTAGTACATGGGCATGCCGACGCCCATGAAGAAGAGCGGCAGGCAGATGCGCCAGAAGTCCATGTCCGAGGTGGCCACCGATCGCCACAGGGTGTCGCCCCCCAACCAGAAGCAGCCGATGAAAACCAGCCAGCGGGGATCGACCCGGTTCGACAGGTTGGCGGTAATCGGGGAAAAGACGATCTGGAGGATGCCGCCGGTGGCCGCGACGAGTCCGGCCCACACCGGGGTGTAGCTCATGTTGTACTGGAGCCACTGCGGTGTGAGCACGTTGAGACCGAAGAAGGAACCAAAGGCGAGGCAGAGTACGAACATGCAGGAACTGAAGCCGCGATGGCGGAAGACGCGCACATCGACGATCGGATGCTCCTCGGTCAGCTCCCAGATCAGGAAGGCGAAGAAGCCGATGACGGCGACGATCGCCAGGATGCGGATTCCCTCCGAGCCGAACCAGTCGAGGTCCTTGCCTTCATCGAGCATGATTTGCAGGGCACCGACCCAGATCACCATCAGGACGAAACCGACCTTGTCGACAGGGTTCTTGATCAGCGGCTCTTCATAGCGCCTGAGCAGGATCCAGACCACCGTACTGAAAAGCAGCGCCAGGGGAACGTTGATGAAGAATACCCACGGCCAACTGTAGTGATCGCAAATCCAGCCGCCAAGCACGGGGCCGAGCACGGGCGCTACCAATGTGGTCATCGCGTAGAGCCCCATGGCCTGCATGTGTTTGTTCGGAGGAAAAATGCGCATCAAGAGGGTCAGGGATAGGGCCAGCAGGGGGCCGCCGGCCATGCCCTGGAAAAGGCGCATGGCCAGCAGCATGTTGAGCGAGGTCGACAGGCCGCACAGGAGCGAAAAGATGCCGAACACCAGCACGACGAGCGTGAACACCCGGACCGCGCCGAACCGGGCGGCCAGCCACCCGGAAAGCAGAACCGAGATGGCTTCCGCCACGGCGTAGGTGGTGATGACCCAGGTGCCCTGGCTGCTGCTGACGCCGAGTGCTCCAGCGATGTTCGGCACCGTGACGTTGGCGATGGTCATGTCGAGGACGGCCAGGAAATTGGCCATCGCCAACATGACGGCCGCCAGCCACATCATCCCGCCCTCCAGGGCGGGCTGGCCATTGGGAAGCATTCGAGCGTTCGACATGGTTTTTCTCCTTTACGACTTGCTGCGCAGGTCGACCTTGGCCGTCATCGACAGCCCGACTCGCAGCGGATGCGCGTCCAGTTGGGCAGGGTCGAGGCGGATGCGCACCGGCAGCCGCTGCACGACCTTGATCCAGTTGCCGGTGGCGTTCTGGGCGGGAATCAGGGCGAATGCCGCGCCCGTGCCGCCGTCGAAACCTTCAACCGTGCCGTCGAACACGACATCTTCACCGTGGAGATCGCAAACCAGTTCGACCTTCTGGCCGGGTCGTACATTTTTGAGCTGCACTTCCTTGAAGTTGGCGTTGACGTGGATGTTCTGGACCGGAACGACCGAGAGCAGCGGCGTTCCCGGATCGACCCGCTGGCCGAGTTGCACCTGGCGCTTGGCGACGACGCCGTCGACGGGAGAGCGGATGACGGTGCGCTCGAGATCGACAGCGGCTTGGTCGCGCTTGGCGCGGGCCAGCGCCACCTCGGGGTTCGTGTCGACCGTGGCGCCGACGATCAGCGCGGCGTTGGATTCCTTTGCGCCGAGCGTGGCATTGCGCGTCGCGGCGGCTTGCGCCACGGCGGCCTTTGCCGCTTTCAGGTTGGCTTCGGCCGAGGCATAGGCGTTTTGTGCGCGCGTCAACTCGTCGCCGGAGACGGAACCCGACGGTGCCAGCGCCTGCCGGCGCTTGAGATCGATGTCTGCCCGGTCGAAATCGGCTTGGGCCGATGCCAGCTGAGCGGCTGATCTTCTTTCTTCCTCTTCACGGGCTGACACCTGGGCTCCGAGCCCGCGGTCGTTGGCCTCGTAGCTTTTTACCCGGCGGATGGCGCGGCCGAGATCCGCTTCGGCCTGCGCAAGCGCCAGTTTGGCGTCGGTGGGATCGATGACGACAAGGACGTCGCCCTTCTTTACCGTCTGGGTATCCGTAAACCGCACTTCCGCGATGGTTCCGGCGACGGACGGTGTGACTTGGGCCGACTCCACCGCGGTATAGGCGTTGTCGGTGGATACATAGCGGGAACCGATCAGTTTCCAGTAGGCCCATCCGGCGCCACCCGTCACAAGGACGGTCGCGGCGAGCAGAGAGAACAGCTTCTTCCGCTGCCTGATCCTGAGGTCGTTGCTGCTCAGATCGTTCGCGTTGTTCGAGTTCGAAGTTTCATTTGCGTGGGTCATTTCAATCTCCTTGGATTCGTTTGAGATGTTCATGCCGGGCCGCCGGGCTCTTTGTTGCCCGTGCCGGGGTCTTGGAAACCTCCCCCGAGGGCGCGTGTCAGCGCCACGTCGATGTGCAGGGCGCGGGTCTCGATATCGGCGATCGCGCGTTGAGCGGAGATCAGGGTGTCTTCTGCGCTCAAAACGTCGAGGTAGGTGGCCAACTGGCCCTGGTAGCGTTTGCTGACGATGCGATGCGCCTCGCTGGCGGCGGCTACGGCAGAGCGCGATGCCGACAACTCGCCTTCGAGGGACTTCCGGCTTGTCACTGCGTCGGCCACTTCGCGCAGCGCATTGGAAAGCGCCGCGTTGTAGGTGAATACGGCGCCGTCGTACTCCGCGCGGGCGCCGCGCAATTCGCCTTGCAGGCGTTCGGTGTTGAAGATGGGCAGCGATATCGCCGGCCCGAAGCTCCCGATGTCGGAGCCCGACCGGGTCAGGTTATCGATGCCCAGCGAGTGGAAGCCGGCGAAGGCCAGCAGATTGACGCTTGGGTAAAAGCCGGCTTTACGCTGGTCGATTCGCTTGGCGGCGGCTTCGGTGCGTAGTCGCGCTGCAACGATGTCCGGCCGCCGCCCCAGGAGCTCCAGTGCCAGATTGGGCGGCAGGCCTGGGCCGGCAGTGAATCGGACGACCGGACGGGTGATGGCGAGGCCGCGATCCGGTCCGGCGCCGAGAAGCGCCGCGATAGCGTTCCTTTGCAGCGCGATGCGTTCATCGATGGTGAGCAATTCCGCCAGGGCGGAGGCCATTTTTGCCTCGACCTGACGGACGCTGGCCAGATTCTCCAGACCGAAATCGTGCCGTTGTTTGAACAGGTCAACCGTCGTGGCGCGAATGGACAGTGCCGCCTGGGCGCTGTCGCGGATGGTAAAGAGATGGAGAAGCTCGGCGTAGGCCGAAGCCACCGATGCCGACAGGATCAGACGGGTTTGCGCCGCCTCTGCCTGCATCGCCTGATGTTCCGATAGCGCCGCTGAGAAGGCCGAGCGGTTCTTGCCCCAGAAATCCAGTTCCCAGGAGAGGTTCAGTGTCGCCCGGCCGTAGTCGTTCCAGTTTTTCGGCGTGGCTTCGCGCGGCGAGAGATAGTTGTAGCTCTGCTTCTCCTGCGTGAGCGAAGCGTTGCCCGTCACTTCCGGCAGGAGCTGCGCGCCTGCCACCTGAGTCATGGCTCCGGCCTGGCGCATCCGTGCCTCGGCGATGGCGAGGTTGGGCGAGTCGCGCAAGGCTTCCTCGATCAGGGTATCGAGTTGTGCGTCGCCGTAGGCCTTCCACCAGTCCGTCCTTGGCCAGGTGGCGGCGGGTTCCGCAAACGATCTGGTGCTGGATAGCTGGCCGATGTTCTTCGCTTCGGCGGGCGCGTCGAGGGTGGGCAACGGAGCACAGCCGGCAAGACCGAGCAGGCAAGCGACCGGCAACACCCAATGGCTGGATTTGCCCGAAAAACGGAGATGTCTAGTCATATGCTTCCCGAAATAATTGAACACAAATGTACAAAATAAAACTAACAGGTTCAATTATGGTCGTTTGTGTTTTATAATGTCAAGAAAAATCGTACTGAACGGTTTGTTTTGATATTCGGAAGAGGAGGTGGAAAAGTGAGAAAGAGGAGCGAGAAGAAGCGGCGGGCGATCCTTGACGCGGCCTATAGCCTTTTCCGCGAAAAAGGGTTTGAGAAAACATCGGTCGCGGAGATCAACGCGCGGGCTGGCGGCTCCAAGGCGACGATCTACAGCTATTTCCCTTCAAAGGAAGAACTGTTCGTCGAATGCATGTTTTCTCTCGCCGAGAGCTATCTGGAAGGAACCCTCAATACGCTGAAGAATCCGGTCGGCGACATCCTTCCGACCTTGCAGGCCTTTGGCGAGAGTTTTATCCGCCTGGTGTGTTCGTCGGAGATGGTTTCACTGAGGCGATTGATGATCGCGGAAGCCGAACGCGCCGGCATCGGCAGGTTATTCAACGAAAAGCTCGAGCGGATGCGCCAACAGGTAGCGTCGTTTATCGCGAAAGTCATGTCGGAGGGAAAGCTGCGGGCCA
>DBMG01000098.1 GCA_002304785.1 Candidatus Accumulibacter sp. UBA704
GTCGGCGGCGCTGCCGGCAGCGCTCGACCGCTCCAGTCGTCGGGCTGCCGCGGCGGCGCATCGGCGTATCGTCCGTCCGCCAGCACCGGCGGCGGCAACACGCGCGGCGCGAAGTTCGCGTCCTCGTAGTAGCGCAGCTTGCGTGCCCGGATCGGCGGCTGGCCGGACACCATCACCACCGCCTCGTCCGGCGGCAGCTGCATCACCTCGCCCGGCGTCAGCAGCGGCCGCGCCGTCTCCTGCCGCGACACCATGACGTGCCCGAGCCACGGCGCCAGCCGGTGGCCCGCGTAGTTGCGCTGCGCGCGCAGCTCGGTCGCGGTGCCCAGCATTTCCGAGATGCGCTTGGCCGTGCGCTCGTCGTTCGTCGCGAACGTGATGCGCACGTGGCAGTTGTCGAGGATCGAGTGGTTCTGGCCGTACGCCTTGTCGATCTGGTTCAGCGACTGCGCGATCAGGAAGCTGCGGATACCGTAGCCCGCCATGAACGCCAGCGAGGTCTCGAAGAAGTCGAGCCGCCCCAGCGCCGGGAACTCGTCCAGCAACAGCAGCAGCCGATGCCGGCGCGCGATGCCGTCGGAGCCGTCGAGCGATTCGGTCAGGCGCCGGCCGATCTGGTTGAGGATCAGGCGCACCAGCGGCTTGGTGCGGCTGATGTCCGACGGCGGCACCACCAGGTACAGCGAAACGGGATGTCCGGCCGCGATCAGGTCGGCGATGCGCCAGTCGCAGCGCGAGGTGACCGCCGCCACCGTCGGGTCGCGGTACAAACCCAGGAACGACATCGCCGTGGACAAGACGCCCGAGCGCTCGTTGTCGCTCTTGTTCAGCACCTCGCGCGCCGCGGAGGCCACCACCGGATGCGGCCCGTCGCCCAGGTGCCGCGTCGTCATCATCCGGTGCAGCGTCGCCTCGAACGGCCGCGCCGGGTCCGACAGCACGTCGGCCACGCCGCGCAGCGTCTTGTCCTCGCCGGCGTAGAGCACGTGCAGGATCGCGCCGACCAGCAGCGCGTGGCTGGTGCGCTCCCAATGATTGCGCCGCTCCAGCGCGCCTTCCGGATCCACCAGGATGTCGGCGATGTTCTGCACGTCGCGCACCTCGTGCACGCCGCGCCGCACCTCCAGCAGCGGGTTGTACGCTGCCGAACGCGCATCGGTCGGGTCGAAGCGCAGGCAGTGCGAGAAGCGCGCGCGCCAGCCCGCCGTCAGCGTCCAGTTCTCGCCCTTGATGTCGTGCACCACCACCGAGCCGGTCCACGACAGCAGCGTCGGCACCACCAGCCCCACGCCCTTGCCGCTGCGCGTCGGCGCGAACACGATCACGTGCTCGGGGCCGCGATGGCGCAGGTAACGCGGTACGCGCCCAGCCAGGCATCCCAGGAACACGCCCGCCGGCCGCGTCAGCCCGGCGCGCTCGATCTCCTGCACCAACGCCCAGCGCACCGAGCCGTAGGTGGTGACGCGGCGCCGCTGGCGCGCGCGCCATACCGACATGCCCACCGCCGCCATCGCCGCGGCAAAGCCGCTGCCGCCCGCCATCGCACCCGCCACGTCGAACACGTGCGGCGCATACGCATCGAAGACGAACCACCACTCGAACAGCCGCCATGGGTGGTAGATCGGCAGGCCGTGCAGTTCGAACCATGGAGCTCCCAGGCGTGGCTGGTAGCCCAGCGAAGCGGCCGTCCACTGCGTGGCGCCCCACACGCCGGCGACCACGATGCCGAACACGATACCGATCTGCCCCAGCAACACCTGCGATCCCTTGACGCCCGCCATCGACGTTCTCCCCGCGGCACATGGAAGGGCCGCGGGCACCGAGGCTCGGCAAGAAATCGAGGGGGATCAAAGACCGTTTTCGGGACAACGGTCGACGAAAACGACAGAATGCGCAGCGAGGCAAACCCGCGGAAACAGCGGCGCACTCGGGCGTACCGCGGCACATCGCAAAAAAAGTTGGCTACCTACGACGGATCATTGGCTGCTGCCGCTCATGTGCGAGCACCACCGCAAGCGCATTCGCAGACCGACCTCGAATGATCGGCTTGCGATTGCATGCTCAGGCTTCGGGCCGTCAAGGGAATGACGGCTTCCGACCCATTGCGGTCGTCCGAGCATCGTTAACCAAAATCTACTGTGCAGCGGTTGTTGCCCTGCGAGCTATGCTCGCGACAGGCCGTTCTACGGCCAATAGCTGTCACGAACTCTGACGCGGTGTTGACTGAAGTCCGTCAGGAACCACTTGGATCTCCCCGCGCAAGCGCGGCAAGATACCCCTGCATCAGGCGAGTGACGAACTTCAGATCGCCGCGGTTTTGATGAGCTTGCGCGCGGCTTCCGCCAACATCCCCGCGCGGATCTGGATGAAGTCAGCGTAGTTCATCGAACCATCCATCGCGGCGGCCGGAAGCAGTGACGAAGCAGCAATCGAGGAGCGAAGCGCGGCGTCAATTTTCGGCATGTAGTCTGCGGGTGATGAGTCGCTGATCGCGCGGTTGTCGGCCTGATTGAGGAAGCAAACGTTGGCGATGATGTTGGACTCGTTGAACTTAATACCCTGCGAGTTCAGAAATGCCTTCGGATAGACGTGGTGGAACTCGCGCGCGTTGTACGCGGACATGGCCGTACTCAGGTCCACCAGACTGTTGGAAAGGAAGCTGCGTGGAGCGTACTGCGCGAGGAGACAGATAGTGGCCTTAGCGGCGGTCGAATTGATCCGCCATGTCTTCATGAAGAGGCTGGGGGCAATCTCAGCATCGATCGCATCGAACACCGGCTCGCTGTTCGCCAGGGCATGCATCGCTCCGATATCTTCCATGACGGCGACATTGGTGCCTGCCTTGTAGCGCTGCGTGAAGGCAACAAACCAGAACCAGCGCTTGAGCCCCGCCAGTTGCGCCGCGTTCGGCTTCAGCACCAGGGAAAAGAATTTCACAAGTGGAACGAACATGATCGGGAACGGGATGAAGATCACGTTCTTGATCTGCAGTTCCTTCTCCAGAAAATCCACGGTAGCGTATATCGCCTGCTTTAAGCGCAGCATACCGTCGATCAGGTTCTGTGGCGGCGTGTCGACTAACGCATCCGCGTCGATGCTGTTGAGCACCACAGCCGCGAGGCTGCGCATGACCAACCCCTCATCAAGCTGGTCGTATCCTTTGTCTGCGAGCTTGTCGAGAACCCCCTCGATTTCCTTCCTGAGATCAAACTGATCCGACCACGTCCAAGCCGCGAGCAGTTCGAGAGTGCTGAGGCTCGTACCCGACGAGTTGATGCGCTGGAAGACACGACAGACCTCTTGGTTGGTGCGATCCCTGATGGTAACGACCGGAAACTCGTAGTCCTTGAAGCGCTCGGTGAGGTTTGCAATCGCCGTCTTCATGTCGTCGTCGAAGCGCGTCATCTCGGGAAGGAGCTTCGTCGTGTCAAGGATCACACGAAGGTTGATCGATGTTTTCGGATCAGCCTCAGCGTGGTGGATGAACTCCTCGGTGGAAGGCACAAAGCACACGCTAAACCGGTCGGCCAGCTCCGGGTCAGAGGTCTTGGCGTCCGAGTTGAATACGCCGTAGAGGGTGGTTAAACGCTGCTGGCCGTCGAGGACATAGTTGACTGGATAGTCCTCAGGCGTCTTCGGTAACTCGAAGCCTCCTACGTTGCGCTCATGCTTGAGCGCTTCTTTGGTGGACCAAAGTAGCAGCGAACCAACCGGGAAACCGCGGTAAATCGAGTCGAGCAGGCTCATGATCTGCTCGTCATTCCAGACGTACTCACGCTGGAAGACGGGAATCTTGATGTTCCCCTTCGCCACGTCGGTGAGTAGCGACGAGAGTCGCGGGTTTGACGGTGTGATCTTGTGAGCCCCTGACATGGGTTCCCCTCTTTGCGAGATGTTGATTCGCAGAGCTTAGCGGAAAGTTTCCTCCAGCCAACGTAGGGTACGCCGCATGCTCTTGGAGTGGTGACCGCTCGCCCCGGCAGCGGGCATCTACATGTTTAGTACGAACGCCCGCAAACAGCTTGGAACAGGCAACCACGTGATTCTGCTGGTAGGCTGCTTCTGGCCAGCAGCAGACGTTCCACAGCTGGATTAATCAGAAGATCGACCTGCCAATCAGGCTGGATTGGTTCGGCCCGTCAATCTCATCGGTCTCCGCGCTCACGCTCGTGGCGGACTGTCCCGCGATGCTTCCGGTGCTTCCGCGCTCCCCGAGCCATCCGCCGATTCGATGCCGGCGACGCGCTCCATGAAACGCGCCAGCGCTTCCGACGGATCACGATCCGGACGCAGCAAGTACGTGGTCAGCATCGGCGGACGCCCGGCCAGCGGGAGCGCCACAACACCCTGTTCACGGCTGACGGTGATCTGAGACTCGCCTGCCAGACCCAGGGCGTACCGCGCGGCGACGAACGCCGCCATCAGATCGAACGACGCGACCTGTTCCGCCACGAGCGGTTCGCGGTCCACGCTGCGCAACGCACGCGCGATCTGCCGCGCATGGCCTTCGCACACCTGCGGGTCGCACAGCACCAGCGGATAACGCAGCACCTCATCCAGCGGAATGCGCCGGTGCGCCGTCAGCGGATGATCGACGGGCACGACGACCATGAGCCGGTCGTGCCAGACGGGCTCCGCCAGTACGCCGTCGCCCACCTCGTCGGTCTGCGCGAAGCCCGCGTCGTACAAGCCCTCGTGCAGCCCTCGGGTCTGCTGCGCCAGCGGCACCTCGAACAGCCGGATCTCCACCTCCGGCTCCTCCTGGCGGCATTGCGCCAACAATGTCGGCAGCCGCGACAGCGCGATGCAGTCGGACAACGCGACGCGCAGCTGCCCCACGAAGCCGTTGGCCGCGGCGATCGCGCTGTCGCGCGCCTGCTGCAAGGCCGTGAACACGCGAGGCACATGTTCGAGGAACAAGGCGCCGGCCTGGGTCAACCGTGTGCTGCGCGTGGTGCGCGCGAACAACTGCACGCCCAGGTCTTCCTCCAGCTCCTTGATGGCGCGCGACAGCGGCGACTGCTCGATGTGCAAGCGCTCCGCCGCGCGCGCGAAATGAAGTTCGTCCGCCACTGCGAGAAAACAGCGTAAATGCCGCAGCTCCATCGGCCCACGCCTCCTCCTTCGCTCCACGAATCCGCCGTGCCCGCCCGTTCCCGGCATCACGCCGGCCCGCCGCGGCAGCCCGCCACGCCGGCCCAATCCACGGATGGCGCGCCATGACGTGCCTACAAATGCTCCTTCTGCCAGTGTAATCGCGCACTCGCAAGGTGGAGAAAGCCACTTGGCAACATATGAACAATGCGGCATTCCCCTACACATCGGACCAGCGCAGCCCTACTGTGCGGCGCTTTGCCGCCTTAACGGGCATTCCGTGACGCATCGCGCGACAACCGGCCGCTCGAACGATAGGATCGGCCCGGGGTGAGCGCCGGACGCGCTCCAAGGGGATACTCCCCATGATGGTCCCAAGGGCTTCGAAAACCACGGCTCTGTACGAAAAGATTCTCCGCAGGCTGCAGGCCGGCCGCTTCGTGCCCGGTACGCGGATCGACCCGCACGAACTCGCCGAGGAATTCTCCACCAGCCTGACGCCCGTGCTGTACGCGCTCCACCGACTCGTCGGCGAAGGCATGCTCAGCAACCACGCGCGCGAAGGCGGCTTCCAGGTACCGCTGACCAACGAATTGAGGTTGCGCAACCTCTACCACTGGATGCAGCGACTGATGGTCATGGCGTGCGACATCGCCCTGGCCTCCGGGTGCGAGCCGTCCGACACGCTCCAGCCGCCGGACCAGGACAGCGACATCGTGCGGCTGACGCGCGAACTGTTCGAAGAAGTGGCCTTCGCCACCGACGACTATTGCCTCTACGATGCGGTGCGCCACACCAACAACCGGCTCGAACCCATCCGCCGGGTCACCCAACCGCTGCTGCTGGATGCATCCGGCGAGTACGCCCAGCTGCACCGCTTCTGGCACAAGCGCGACTTCGCCCATTTGAGGTCTGCGCTGATCCGCTATCACGAACGCCGCATGCGCCTCGTGCCGCGCATCGTCGGTCTGCTCGGCGACCTGGAATTTCGCGTGCGCGATTGAGCTGCCAGTGCGGCGCATTTCGATCGCGCGCACATCCAGCAAATCAACTATCGGAGCCAAACATCGCCACGCGTTCACACGTGTATGCGAGCCATTTTGGTAGCGAGAATTTGTTAAAAATTTCGAACAAATTTCTGCGAAATTACTTTGTAATTTCAGAAACAGGAGCTCAGGATCGGCGCGCCATGAACCCATGGCGCATACCCATCTAGGAGACTGTCATGGAACACGAGAAAGACTTGGAATTGGAACTGGTTGACCTTGGCGACGCCGCCACCGAAACGAAGCAGCCGCCACTGGTGGGCTTTGACAACCCCCGCGACAACGGGGCGATCGGCTTCTAGGAGCATAAGTTCAGGGTGTGCGACGGAAGCCGCACACCCTCACTCAAGAGTAGAGCCCAGCTCAACGTTCTTGGCTCATGGCGGCCCTCCAATGATCAACCCAGTGGAAGAGGCATATTGGCTACCGCGGCATGTAGTAGCGTGCGCCAGGGTCGAAGGCACAGTGCTGCTCGACTTAAGACACAACCGCTACTACGCCTTGAGCCGCCCCCAATCACAAATCCTGTCGATGCTGGTCTTGAATTGGCCAGGCCACGATGAGTTGCCACAAACCGGCCCAGACGCCCTTCAACGCGAAGCTTCGAGTCGGTATGCCACTTCTCTCCTCCATCGCCAGCTATTAAGTACCGTACGACCATCCATGAAATCACCTCTTCGATACGCTGCACCCACTGCCGCGGCGGGTGAAGAGTTCGACGGTTCGGGTACAACTACGGTTAGCAACTTCTGTACTTTCCTGACGTCCTATTGGTGGGCGCTATATCGAGTCCAGTTCCACTCACTCGAAAGTATCTCTGGATCCGTGGCAAGCATGTGGCATTCAAATAATGACCGCACTAGCCAATTCTCCAAGGCGCAGATTTTCGATCTCATCGCAGCTTTTCGAAGGCTGAGGCCACTTGCCTTTACAGCGAAAGGCCGGTGCCTCGTCCACGCGCTGACCCTCGTGAAATTTCTATCTCACTATGGAGTGCGCCCGACTTGGTACATCGGGGTGATGCTTCGCCCATGGGCCGCGCATAGCTGGGTTCAACTGGACGGCCTGGTACTCGACTCCACGCCGGAGAAGGTATGTGAGTTCACACCCATTCTCGCGGTCTAGGCGCGACGGGAGAAGCTAATGTTCCGATACTTCGCGGTGATCTGGAACCATGACGACCCATCATCGAGCGCTCAAGCTCAGGATCTGCGCCGCCGCATTGAAAATGGAAAAGCGCAGTGGCAACGGGCATACCTGACTGAGGGGCTTTGCGTCTACGGCCGCGGAATGCCGGATCACGCCACGTACCACCACAAACTCGCGGACGGTGGCGGAGTGGTGATTGGAACAATCTTCGAGCAACGTACCGCCCCCCTTGATGACACACCGGCACGACACGCGCGCTTCAACGAAGCTGAGTCAAAACGCATCGTGGAAACTCAGGGCCGACGGTTGGTGGACAGCTATTGGGGAGACTACATAGCGTTCATAGTCGACAAGTCACGAAACATGCACTGTGTTCTGAAAGGCCCGACGGGATCGTTCCCCTGCCTAAGGGTCGAGCACGCTGGAACACACGTTTTCTTCTCGTGTATCGAGGACTGTCTATCGCTAGGTTTGACAGGCTTCACGATCAACTGGTCGCGCGTCGAAGAATACTTGGTCGGCGGGTGGTTCACCGCCGAGAGCGGACCTCTCAACGAAGTTGACGAACTGACAGGAGGAGAGTGCCTGACGCTCGCCTTTCAAGCGAACGAGCCGATACGCCGCCGGTTCCACTGGAACCCGTGCACCTTCGCTGGCTCCTGTAGCGTCATCGAAGACGATGGAATTGCTGCCGTCGCGCTGCGCCAAACTGTCCGCCATTGCGTCCGTACATGGAGCTCCATCCACAAACGCATTCTGCTTCGCCTGTCCGGAGGGCTGGACTCATCCATTGTCCTGGGATGCCTGAGACTTCCCACAGCCGAAGAAGACCAGGACGTTGTGTGCTTGACGTATCACGGAAACAACCCGGTAGCAGACTGTCGGCCATGGGCCCGCATGGCCGCTGCTCACGCCAAGGTCAAGCATGTCGAGATCCCAATAGCCGCTGCAGATCGGCGACTCGAACCGCTACTTGATGGCAAGCCAACCGCCGCACCGACATGGCGACTGTCTCACTTCCTCACGTCAAGTGACGAATGTGAAGCGGCAGAAACGTACGGTGCCAATGCCATTTTCACGGGACAAGGAGGCGACTCGAACTTTGGGAGCCTTTCCATTGGAGCGGCTATCGACGAGTACTTGCAAAGGCACGGGCTGGGCGTCAAGGCGTATCGCTTGGCGTCGCAGATTGCCGCATACCGTGACTCAACCGCAGCCCGCGTACTTCTCACCGCGTTGCGGCGACGAGCATTTGGAACCAAGTTTCGAGACAACGCCATCATGTTCGAAAAAATCGGGCAGATGGTCTCGCCCCATCTCCGGGGACGAATTTCGGACAAGGACCGGTTTCCCCATCCATGGTTTCGCAATGTCCCCGATACGCCCTGGGGGCTCATCTACCGCTTGGGAACCTTGCTCGTCGGGTCGGAGACTTACGATCCGTTTGCTTTGAGTGATGCCTCTCAGCCGGAACCGGTGAGCCCGCTGTACTCACAGCCCATCGTTGAGCTGTGCCTGTCGATCCCGCTTTATACGCACTTTCAGGATGGACGAGATCGAGGCTTGGCACGCACCGCCTTCGCTGAGGAGGTGCCGGGGAGGATCCTGCAGCGCCAATGGAAAGATCGCGACGAGAACGTGAACTCTCTGCTGATAGCAAAGAACCTGACCTTCCTGCGCACGCTGTTTCGAGAGGGTGCGCTCGTCAGAGAAGGCTATCTATGTTGGCCTCTGCTGGACCGCGCACTCTCGCCGGCACCGACACGTGACAACTTCGATATCTCCGTCATCCTTCACTACATGCACATTGAAATGTGGGTGCGCCGTTGGGCCAGCTCCGCTCAGAAGCTGGCCGCCTAGATCGCATCCTATGCCCCAGTGAAGCACCTCAGCGACCGGAGTCTACGGATGAGCGATCGGCACGATCTTCCGATTGAACGACCGGCGCAGCTTGCCAATCCAGGCGAGGCGGACTTCCCCGTTTGTCCTCTGCCGCCTTTAGCAGGCGCAATTCATCCCATGCGGCGTACTGCTGCTGTTTGGCCTTGCTGGGATCTCGCTCTCCCCGCAGCCAGTAGAGCCACCAGTCCATCGCACGTTGCTGCTGCGTCAGCAACTGAGTCGGATTCTGCAGACCGTGACTTCCCCGTTTCAAATTCGGAGCGATCCAGAACTCGACGGGTTTCTCCAAGTGGCGAAGTCGACTGAACATTTCCCACCCCTCAGCAACCGGAGTCGCTTCGCCTGCAAACGAGTCCGTGACCATCATCAGTAATGGCGACCTGATGTGCTCGACGTTGAACGTGGGTGAGTTCTCAAGCCACTCCTTCATCCCCGCGCCAAAGGGTTCCGTTTTGTTTCTACGCTCCTCATCAAGCCAGCCCATCATTCCCGCTTCGAAGTATCCCGCATCGGTATTGTCATCAACGATCGCCGCAGCAAAGGGGAAGTCCGAGAACGCGAGCGTGTACTCGACGTGCCACCCCGACCGACTATGGCCCATGATGCCGACCTTGCCTCGATCCACCATCCCTGCCTTGACCAAATAGTCGATGGCCGAGGTGAAGCCCTCCATCTTCGTCTTCGCCTCGTCGCGAAGAAGCTCGGACGAGGAACTGTCCGTCGGGGAAGGGCCCACCTGAAGAACCGCTATGCCTTGGTTCGCCAGCGGCTGGGCTAGATACACCGAGGTCGAGGGCCCCAGCGTGGGCCGCGGGCTTCCTTGGCCGTAGAGCGTGAAGTCCTGCTTCCTACCCCATTGATGGGTCTGGATCACCAGGGGATATCGCCGGCCCTCCTTGTAACCGACGGGCAGAAAGAGGCGTCCCTCCCAAGCTCTGCCCTCCTTGTCGCTCCACTGTATGAAGCGAACCTTCCCCAGCGTGAACTCAGTCCGTAGCCGCGGGTTGGGATCCAGGATCAGACGTTCCCGGCCGTCTCGGCGATCCACGGCATAGAGTGCAGGCGGCGAATTGGCGTCCTGCCGCACCATGACCGTCACTGGCGAGCTGCTGTCGTCCAACCCGTCCAGATGGCTCACCGGCGTCCACTCGCCAGAACGCTTCTCGAAACGTCTGTGCTGTCTCCGTACAGTCAACGAAACCTCGTTCGGACTGATCCAATCCGCATTGGTAAGGCCGGACATATCGTCGGACGATACGGGCAGGATCGTGTACGAGCCCGTGGCTGCATCAATATCAACAACGGCGTCGTCGGACAAATGGGCGTCGCCCCGACCGCCCGTTGGCAAGTACGCCGGCCACACGACCACGGAGCGACTATCCGGCGACCATCGGATCGCGGATATGTGGGTCATGCTCAGCGGAGCATTCCATAGCGGGCGGGCGGTCGCATGAACGGTATCGACCACGAACAACTGCTGGATCTGTCGTGCAAGATGCCCTCTCCTGTCCTCCTTCCACTCTCGTAGAGCCGCCTGCAGTACATCGCCCTTGTAGGCGTTCCAGTCAGCCGAAATCTCTCTCGGGGTACCTGGGACAACGGCGAGGCGACCGTCTGGCGATACTGCTGGAGGAATCAGGGGCCAGTTCAGCGAGTAGGTATTCTCGCCACCATTGGATACCCGGATCTTTCGTGCGGTCGTCGGCGACGGGTCGACTGTCTGAACATACCGTTCTCCAGAGCCCCACCACACGTCCTTTGCCGACAGGCCATCTACGACACCAATAAGAAGTGCGTACGCATCTGGACTCGTGATCACGTATCCCTGCCGTTTCAGCCGATCGGATTCGGCGAACGACCGCGCTTTCTTGGCCTCATACACCAGCACGCCGTGTCCGCCGACCGCAAATCCGGTGACGTCCGTGGGCGATGCAGTCAGGATCCGCCATTGCCTTGTCCGGATATCCGCAACCGCAGCCTGGTGAACACCTTTGGCGTCTTCCCACAGAAATGCGATGCGATGGTTGTCGATCCACGCGGGAAAGTTGGTCGTCGGCATCAAGAGCTGGGTGGCGTCGCGTTCACTCAACTCCGTGCCTCCCAGGCCACGCGTGAACAACGTCGCGACTGTATAGGGCTTGGCCGCATCCAGGGAGGCAAGGCTGCCAGCAACGATCTCGACCACTACGCCGTCGCGGCGTACATCACCATGAATGAGCATCGCGGCGTAGTGCTTTCCATCGGGAGCTACCGCAATACTCCGCCCCATCGAATCGGCCACCATCAGACGGGTGGTCTCAAATGCATCACGAATGGTCAATGTGCGCTTCTGAGCGGCCATCGCTGTGCAGGCATAGAGCAGAAGCATGCCTGCCGCGATAAAGCTCACCACGCTGCGTTTAGCATAGGCGCACCCAAAGCACCTGCGCACCCGCCTCGAACCGGATGTAACTCGCATGACCTTATCCTTTCGAGCAGGCGTTAGAAATGCTTCGTAACCGTAAGATTCACCACTCGTCCGAGCGACGAATAATTAGTCGAGTCGTAGTTGACATAGAACGGCAGGGTCGGCCGGAGAAGTGGTGGCCGCTGGTTGAAGGCATTCATGATTGCAAGATTGAACCCGAGCCCGCCCATCGACGTCGAATCGGCCGCGTAGTCCAACACGAGGTCGATGGTCGTCATGGAATCACCGCGAGCCACCGGTGTTATCGCAGTATTTTTTACGCCGCCGAGATAGTTAACGACTGCACCAGCGGTGAAGTTGGAGCGCGACCAGTTCGCGCTCAACCGCCCTTTGAACCTGGGAGGGAAGGCCACCACGCCCACGGCATCAATCTTGGGCGTGCCGTCAACGAGCGCTTGTTTGCTCTTGGCGATATAACTGCCGGCAGCGTTGAAGGACCACAGACCACCCCACGCAGGAGCCGAGTAACGAGCATCGAGGTCGATACCGCGAACTAGCTGCGAGGAAGCGTTAAAGTACTGCGTCTTGAATAGAGCAACGACGTTCGCCGGATCATACGGCGCACCGGAGTAATTCGTAAAAGAAGCCGAGTCTCGGATTATGCGTTCCTGCTCGCCTGCATCAGGATTCTGTACGATGAAGCTCGCATAGGCCGGATTGCTCATCGCCTGGCCAAACTGCGCGTACGGAATCAAAAAGGGGGCTACCACGCGATGGGTGTAGTCGATATTGAACCAGCTCAACTCAACGGACGCCCCGGGCAGGGCTTGTGGGTGGAACACCAGCCCGGCGGTAAAGGTCTTTGCGCGTTCAGCACCAAGATCCGGATTCCCTCCCGACGTGATGATCGCGGCTGCCGTGCTCGGAACATCGGGTATGCCCAGCGACGCTGCTGGCTGGAGCAGCACGCTTATCGGTTGGAGTCTTTGGAATGCGGTCGGCGCTTTGAAGCTCCTACCCCAACTGGCGCGGAAATCGAGGCTGGGGACGATGTTCCATAGGAAACCGACCTTGGGCGTGGTGATGCTCCCGAAGTCGTTGTAGTGCTCGTATCGAAAGGCCGCATTGAGCGACAGGCTGTTCGCAAAGCGAAGGCCCTGCTGCTCGCCGATCAGCGGCAAATTCAGCTCGCCGTACGCGAAGTAGTCCTTGCCCGACCCGCTGACTTGATTCGCGCCCGTGAGTAGGTTCGTCTGCTCATAGGTGGTCTTGCGAACGCCGCCGCCGAGTGACGCGCGGGCCTCCCCACCCGGGAGCGCGAACACGGCCCCCTCAAAGTCAACGTCCGACGATTTCACGACGTTCTTGTATTCATACCAGCTACGAGCAGCCAGCGCGCCGCCGTTGATCAGGAAGATGTCGCCGCCCGACTCGGCCCGGTCGGCGCCAACAAACCCGTGGATGCGCATGTCCCACTCGCCCGGCAAGGTCACCCGAATCATCGGTGAAATGCCGTAGATGTCTGCGTTTGACTCGGGGATGGCAACCAACGACCCGTACAGCTCACTGGAACTCGCAGAACGTCGGGTATGGAAGGCATCCAAGGTGAGTTCCGCCGCCGTACCCAGCGCCTGATGGCCGCTCAACAGGAACCCGTGTTGCGACGATTTCGGGTAAATCGTCAGCAGATCGGGACGAGACACATACCCGAAGTAGTCGCGCTGGTCTGCCCACACAGCGCTGCCGTTCGTCGTTTCGCCGGCGAGCAGGAAACCACCGCTCGACCAGGTACTCCCCACCACCGCGCTCACGCGCGTCTGCCGGTTTCCCCCATCGGTCGATTGGCCGTTCTGGACGGACACGTCGGCGCCGTCGAAATCACGCTTCAGGACGATGTTTGCCACGCCGCCAACAGCATCGGAGCCATAAACAGCGCTCGCCCCGTCCAGCAACACCTCCATCCTGTCGATGGCCGCCACCGGGATGACTGCGACATCCGTCGCTTGCGAGAAGCCGTCGTACGGTAGACGCGCGCCGTTGAGCAACGTCAGCGTCGCGTCGGCGCCAAGGCCCCTGAGATTCAAGCTGGAGCCACCAGTGAGGTTCGCGTTGGCGTTTCCGCCCGCCCCAGGCTGCACACCGGGATTTTGGCCGCCACTGAAGTTCTGCGGCAACGCCCGGATTACTTCGCCCAGATCGCTTTGGCCCGAGAGCCGCATGTCATCCTGCGTGATCAGCACCAAGGGCGACGACGGTTGCGCGCCACGAATGCGCGAGCCCGTCACCGTGACGCCTTGGATGTCTGTCACCTTTGGCGCAATGCCCGGAATAGGCTTCACGGGTGGCGTCACTGCCGGACGGCTTCTCGATGGCGAACTGCCGCCGCTCGCCGGTCGAATAACGACAGTGGTGGCATTGATCTGCTGGTACTCCAGGCCACTACCCTTAAGCAGCCGGCCCAGGGCCTCTCGCCAGGTCATCTGCCCCGACAGCGCGCCGACCTGCTTTCCAGCGAGCTGCTCAACCTTCGACAAGGTCTGGATGCCGCCCTGCTGGCTGAACTGATCCAGTGCCGCCTCGAGGCTGCCCGCAGAGATGTTGTACGCCGAACGCACGTCGGGCGATGGCGCGGATTGCGCCCACAAGCTTGAGGTCGGCAAATAAGACAGGATCGCCACCGCCAGCGCCGCACGCCCCAGCCGCTCGATCCGATTTTTCTCACTACGCATGTCATGCTCCCTCTCGCGTCCGGCACCGTTGCCAGCGCTCCCCAAGAAGGAAAATGACGAGCCCGGCGAATACCCTACCTCCTGGGCAGGAGCGGATGTTGGTGCACTGACCATTGGATCGTTACCCTGCTTGGAGCGAACAACAGGGAGGTACGCATGGCATTCGACTACGACAACACTCCGGATCTAACGTCCCTGCGAGGCATGGTTCTGCCCTACGTCTTGCCAGTACTGATCCGGCGCGCGAAGGAAGGTCGGCCCATCACCTACTCCGAGCTGGCCGAGGAAATCGAACGGGAGTACGGCGTTGTTACCGGCATTGGCCGGATGACCTGGTGGGGGTGGCCCGTGGGCATCGTTGGAACGATGGTGAGAGATTGGGGCGCAGAACAAGACCTGGTGATTCCGCCGATCAACGTGATCGTCATCCGCAAGGCCACGAAAGAGCCAGGTACCGGGGCCGATCATGTCGCCGCCTACTTCAGGGTGGATGGCATCGACATGAAGAAGAACCGCACGGCCTACATGAAGGCAGCGGCGGAAGCCGTCTATAGCTACGGCACGAACAACTGGGACAGGGTAGCGGCGGCGGCAGGCGCAGACATACTTCCGCTACGCCACGGCAAAGTCGACGATGCCGAACCCATCCCTTTGCCAAGGATTCCATCGAAGTACGGTCCCGAAAGCGACGAGCACAAAGCCCTGAAGAAGTGGGCAGCGCTCCATCCCGCCGCGTTCCACAGGTATGGAAAGTTCAGTACGGGCGAGAACGAAAAAGTACTGAGCTCCGGCGACCGCCTAGATGCCTACTTCTCCAATGGGAAGGATCGATTGGCCGTCGAGGTCAAGGCAAGCAATGCCAACGATGACGAACTGATGCGGGGTGTGTACCAGTGCGTGAAGTACCGGGCCGTGATGCGCGCCGAGAACGAAGCACGTCGACTGGCGCCAACAGTGTCGGCCGTACTGATGAGCACCCGCAGGCCAGGGAGGGCCGTGCGGACGCTAATGAAGCGACTGCACGTGGATTTCATCGATGCACCGATAGAGGCCGAAGCTACCTGACTTTGGTGGGGGAAGAGCGATGCCGCATTGACATCCATGACCGACGTAGGATTGCATCCAGCCCGGATGGACTGGTGGCTTGGAGCGACGCAGGCACGCCGCTCGATCCTTCGCCGATGTCATTCGTTCCGCGGCCTAGGACCGGACTTGCCAGAACCGGGTACTGGAGTTGTTGAGCCCTCGGCCATAGGAGTTCACGTTCGCCTGGAAGGTTTCCGGGATCGCCGCTGCGTCACCACCCTCCCTGAAGAATTCCCTGACCGAATGCAGCGCCGACCGCATCAGGTACTCCCACGCGTCACGCAGCTTCTCTTGCCGGTCCTGCGCCAGCTTGCTGGCGCTCGGCTTCCCTTTGGGCTGAGGTCTTGTGTAGTCCGGCGACAAGTCGACGTCGTGGGTGAAGGTGATGCTGCCGTGCTTCCATTCGTCCTCGACCGTTCGGCGCCAGCGGTAGCTCACCCGCACGGTTAGATGCTCGCTGAAGTGATGCGGCGGCGTGATCTGGTCATCGATGTAGAAGAGCTGATCTTCCTTTTCTTCCGTTTCTACCCGGTGCTTCATCTGCTGGACGGCATGCAACAGATTGCTGCCGGCACGACGAGCACGAGACTCCGTCTCTGCAAGTTTCTTTGGCGCTTTCGCTGCCCCGTACTCAGCCAGGGTCTTCTCAAAGTCGCGAAGTCGAGAAGCGGTGTACGGCCCGCACTTGCCGAGCTGAAGCACGCGCAAGGAATTCATGCTTCTCTCATCGATGGAGCGATCGATGAGCTTGTTCAGCGCATCGGTATCGATCGTCTTCAGCGTCTCCCGCTCCTCGCGGGGAATGTTTAACTCGCCCACGGCGCTCTCCGCATTGTCGTTGAGGTGACCGGATTTCACATTACCGGCAATCACCATTCTTGCGGAGAATACTTGGAAGTTCCGTGCGCGGAGCCATGTCCTCCTTGAGCCTGAACGGCACTTTGTCGTTGCTCGGCAGCAGTGCAGGCCCGCGATCACTTCGACCGCAGCACAATCTCGGTGCCGCGGTCGTCTACCGTCACCGGCAACAACTGCTTGGCCGCCGCGGCGATGGACGCGCTATCGCCCGAACGGAAGTTGCCGTGCAGGCGGAGGCCGGCCAATCTGGAATCGGCCAGGCGCAGCTTGCGGGCTGAGTAGCGGTTGGCCTCGGCCACGACATCCGCCAGTGTCGTGTTGGAGAAGTGCAGCCAACCGTCCAGCCAGCCGCTCACCTGCGCCGGGTCGATCGTCCGCACGGTAATGCCGCCCTTGTCCGACAGCCGAGCCTGTTCGTTCGGGACCAGCGTGCGCCGGTTCTGCCCCTGCGTGATCGCGACCGATCCGCGCAGCAAAGTCACCACGGCATCGTCCGCGTCGCGCCGCACCTGGAAGCGCGTTCCCAGCGCCGTGACGGTGCCCAGGCCCGTGTGCACCACAAAGGGCCGTACTGCGTCGTGCGCCACGTCGAACTGCGCCTCGCCGCGCTGCAGCTCGATGCCCCGTTGGCTGCGCGTGTATTGCACCTCGACAGCCGTGTCGGTGTTCAGTACGACCTGCGTGCCATCCGCCAACACCTGCGTGCGACGCTCGCCGAGCTGCGTGGCGTATCTCGCCGGCGGCGGCGCAGCCATGCGCCTCGCGGCGAGGTAAGCGCCGGCCAGCAGCACGAACACCGCGGCCGTAGCCAAGGAGATCCTCACCGACCAGCGCGATCGCCGCATCGTGGCCAGCTGCCGCGCGGTGAACGCCTTGAGCTCGGGATCGTCGCGCAGGTTGCCCGCGTGGTCCCACAGCTGCTGCATCTCATCGTAGGCACGACGATGCCGCGCGTCCTCCGCCAGCCACGCCTCGCGCGCGCGGCGATGGGCCGGGCTCTCGGACTGGCTGCCCGCCAAGTAGGTGGCGGCCTGTTCGGCAATGTGGTTCGGCTGCTTGTCCATCACTCTCTAAGATGCCCAGAAGTCCCGGTCCCCTACCTCCGCACGACACGCCACCAACGCGCGCGCGATGTGCTTCTCGACTGCCTTCACGGAAATCTTCATCTCCTTGGCGATCTGCGGATAGCTGAGGCCGTGCACGCGGTTGAGCGCGAACGCGAGTGCGCACTTGGGCGGCAGCCGCAGGATGACGCGCTTGATCAACCGCTCGATTGCCATGCGCGCATCCACGATCGATTCCACCGACGGCTGGCCCGCGTGCAGCGGAGCGATGTCGTCGATGGAGACGTGCTGCATCGCGTGGCGGCGCCCCTGCGTGCGCCGATACTCGAACACCAGGTTGCGGGCGATGTGGAACAGCAGGTAGCGGTGGCCGTCGACCCCCGGCGCATCGCGGTACTTCATCATCCGCAACATCGCTTCCTGCGTGAGGTCCGCCGCGGTCTCGTGGTCGCCCAACTGCCGGGACAGGTACGCGAACAGATCGCCCCGGAGCTCGACTAGCAGCGCATCGAACCCGCTCCGCGATGGCGCCTCCTCATCGGGAGGCACCAGGTCCGATCCGGGCGGCGACTCGATCATGGATGGCGTCGATAGGCTGATACCCGCGAGCGAGCAAAGGGTGAGGTGCGCCCCTCCCCACAAATCGGCGAAAACAGGTTTTCGACCTGCATTCACCCGTTGCCCCACATCGGCAGGCACGGCCATGAGGCATCGACATACGTTAAGGCAGCGTAATCACCCGTCACGAAGCACTCCCCTGGCAGCGGCGGCGCGCAGGGCGCCTTCCCAGGAAAAATGCCGGAGGGGCTGAACCCCCTACCTCGGCGGGTTGCCAGGCGACCTACCGGTTTCGGTGAGCAGAAAGGGAGCGCGAGCGCGACATCCATGACAGGAAGTCACTGTCATGAGCGCTGCCGAGGCTGAGCGCAGGCGATCGCGGGTTGGCAGGGCCGCTCACAATGCAGCCGCCGAGAATGCAGGAAAACGCCCTGCCTAGTCAGGCACCACGCTGCCAAGCATCGAAAGAACTGTAGTTCGGGCGGCCTTTGGTTCGATTGAGCTTCCCAATAATGGTTTGATCAATGCGGTACTGAAGGAACGCAGCAACTTCCTCGAACTGGCTTTCGTCCAGCAGCTTCCACTGGACACCGAACTTCCGCTTGAGCGCAAGATGGATTGCGGCGTACTTGAAGTCCGTTTTGCCCGTCCTGTCTGCCTTCTGATAGTCCTGATACCGATCGATGAGGTGCTGGCAGTAGGCAACCAGTTCCCTGGATGCTCCGATTGAACCCGGTGGAGACGTCACCGAGATCTTTGTCTTGGTGGTCCTGATCGTGAGCGACTTGGCTTGGATCGCGCCGGGGCTTTGGATCGCCACATTCCCGCTGTTCCCAACAACGCTGATCTGCGTGTAGTTGGAAAGAAGCTGTTGGGCTACTCGCGTGCCTGCGGGCGAGATCGCGGCAGGCGCCTGCCCTTCATGCTCTTGCTTGATCTTCAGGAGCGCGGCCGTACTGTAATTTCGGGTCTCTGTATCGATGATCTTGTGGTGCCGCCCGCACATCAGGACGAGATTCGCGGCCGAATTGCGCTCCTCCGGCGTTTGATCCTTGTCGTAACGGGGGCCCCGCGGACTGAAAGCACGGATGTGGCAGATTTCCGCGGTCACGGTGCCGGTGTCTTCGACGACAGGCGACGTGCAGCCAGGGAACGCACAACAATTGTGCGATCGGGCGAACAGGGTCTTTACGGTGGCAAGTGAGGGCGTATTCATCGTGAAGGCTTGAACGTGGTCCCGGCCGCGCCGCGAAGCGGCTCGCCGTTGAAAGAATAGTCGACTGGCAGCGATGCCGACGCGCTGATGGGCGCGGGCCGAGATTCCGAACGAGACTATGAGGCGGCGCCACCGATCACTTCGCCAGATCGCCGCTTCCTGATCGACGCGTCCGCCGTCCGCCCCATGCAGCACATGGGGCGGACAGCCGCGCGGTGTGGTTCAACCTTCGCTCTGGAACTCGGCTTCTTCCAGCATCTCCAGGTACTCGGTTTCTTCCGGAGTCGCCGTGGGTTGCTGCGGACAGGCCGCAAGTGCGCCCGGCTCGTTGAACTTGTTCTCGCCGCCGTCTCGCACCTGGGCCGACGCGAAGGCCGGCAGGGGTACGGAATCCACATCGGTGCCATCGGTCGCACTGGCGTAGAGCGGTTGAGCCATGTCGCCCCAGGCGATGCCGCGCCGCCGCTGCACGGGGTCGAAGCACCAGTACTCGGGAGCTGCAGGTGGCGACACGAAGCACCCCGTGAACGGCGCCGCCAACGTCGCAGGCGTCACGAGCTCCTTGCTGGCTTGCCGGATCTGCCCTCGCGTGAACGCGGAGCGCTGCGACATCTGCGGCGAGGACTGCATGATCGGCACCGACCGTACGGCGAAGCGCTGGGCTGGATTGGCCGGCTTGCCGAACAGCAGCGCCAGACGAACGTACCCGGGGCTCGGGGGAATCGTCATGGCGAACGAGCCCGGCGTGCCGCCGTAGCGGTAGATGAAGCGGCTGGGAACACCGGCGCAGGCCCAATAGCTGTAGACGCCACGCTGCGGATTGCCCGCGTTCTGCGCGACCCAGGACGTGCCGTTCCAGAAGTAGTCGGTGTTGTTCCACGCTGCGGCGAACGTGGGCTCGCTCACGTCGTAGGTGCCGACCGCAATGCCGTCCGGCTCTTCGCCGAGCTTGCCGCGGTAGGCGACCTGGATGAACAGGTCCGTGGCGTTGACCGGGATCGGATCGGCGGAGAAGTCGAACATCTTCTCGGCGGGCGTGGCACTGTCGAGCTCACCCGCAGCGACCGTGAGTGGCGCGGAAACGGAAATTTCCTGGTAGTTCGTCCGCACGGGACGATTGCCGGCGCACGAGGGGTCCGTCACGGTCCCATCGTAGGCTTGCACCCGTTCCCCGGCCATGTCCGGTTGATAACAGGCGTTGCGGTGATAGCGTGCAATGGCGACCAGCTGGGCTCCCCCACCACCGGTTGTCTGCGGCACGTTCGTACCCGTGCCGCTCTCGACGATCGTGGGCGTCACATTGCGCACCTTCAAACGCAACGCCTCGAACCCGAAAATCTTCGTCGGGTCGCTGCTCTTGCGCGGGTAGCCGTCCACATCCATCGTGTGCGGATCGCCTTGGTTCAGTACCGCGAACACCGACTGGTCGATCGGCGTCACTTCGAGCTGCCCGCGGAAAAAGAAATCGATCAGCCCGGCGCTATAGCCGATCGCACGCGGAACAGTCAGATCGCCCTGCGCCTTGAAGATGGCGGGACTCAGCGTGAACTTCTTGAGTGAGCCGAGGAAGTTTTTCCACATGCCTTCGCCCACCAATGGCTGAGGCGTCGTTACATCCGCACGTCCTGGAGCGATGTTGTCGGGTACGGTGTGGAAATACGTCCTGCAGGAAACGGGGCGGCGGTCGCGAAATACCGGCATCTCGGAACAGGGGGTATCCGCGGCGGTATAGCCGTTGATGCCGTCCGCGACATCCTGTGGCGGGAAGTTGAAACCATTGCCGCCTGGCAGGGTTCCGCGCGTGAAGAAGCCACGGTTCGTGTAGTCCGCCAAGCCTAGCCGATTGACTGGCGAGCTTTGGTCAGTGTCTCCCAGTTGACGGCTCGTGTAGTAGCCCAGCGGCGACGCGAACGCGGGTTTCGGATAGCCGTTGATGCCCGCCAAGGGCCCCATGTAGGCCAGCACCTGTGCGCCATTGAGACCGTATACGTAGTTCTCGCCATCGCCGGCCGGCTGCGGCCTCTGTCCTTGGGCAGGAATTCCGATGACACGCATGTTGGTGAACGGCTCGAACGCCTGACGCTCGTCCGACCCCGAATGTGGGTCGTGGCGATCGTTCCGCGTGTGCTGCGGCTGCCCGGTGTCCTGCAGCAGATGGACAACGTCGCCCAGCGAGCGGAACACCGTCGCCCAACGGAACATGCGTTCTTGCGCATCGGCCGCTCGTTCGGAGGCGCTTCGGACGCCATCACCATTCGCATCTCTGGTCGCGGTCAGCGCGAGGAAGTAGTTCTGCCGCGCGTCTTGCCATGAAAAATGGTTGTGCCGCGTGGTGTCCGGCGCGATCGATGTGAACGCATCCTGCGTTCCCAGCGCCCAGTCCACGGACTTGCTGCAATAGCTGTACCCGTAGAACGGCGGAACCGGTGGAAAGAGATTGCACGGAACATTGACGGTAAGGCGCTGATCGTGGATGGGATCGTAGAAGTGGTTGAAGACGCGCCGGATGTCGCCCCGTGGGTCGGGGTCTGGCAACGGACCATCGGACGCCCGATAGTCCTCGGACCGAATCTGGTCCTCGAGAATCACCCCGCGCATCAGCCAGTTCGCGATCGGCAGCTTGTGAATCGGATCGTTGCCGACGACACCGGTGTTTCCCACGCCGAACTGGTTGTTCGTCGCCAGCAGGTACATCTGCCACCATTCGTGCGGTCCGGCTGGCCGAGTGAAAGACAGCGGCGCCAGACCGTCGGGAAGATTGTCGTAGTAGAAGCTGAGCGGAATAGGCAGGCCCGTCCAATACGGACTGAACGGTTGCTCGCTCTCGAGGCGGTCCAGTCCCAGTCGCGTCATGAGCGCCTGGCTCTCCGTTCCCGAGCCGCCCAGTAGCGAAGCGCCGTAGGCTTGGTAAGTGATGTAGGCATGAGTATGCGTCTCGAACGCACGAGCAAAGGGCACGTTCAAGCAACCTACGGCAAGAGCAAACGACAGCGAACGCCATTTCATGGGGCAACCTCCTTGGCCTTGGTGAGCAACTCACACGCACGCGCGTTGTCGTCCTGGGAAACGACTTCATTGGGTCGGTAGCGGCCCTGGAGTTCGTCGAGACCTTGCGCAACGTCCTTTGGCAGCGGCGGCATCGCCGACCGCGCATCCTTCCGCAGCTTCGCCACCATAAGTGCCCCGGTGGGTGCACCCGACATGCAAGCCAGGCGGAACGCTTCGTCGTACATGTCGGCGATGAATGGCACCGGCTCCGTGGTGACCCATTTGCACGAGAAGTCGAGCCCCCACCCGGACAAGTAGGCAATGCGCTCCTCGCGCGGCCGGTTGTCTTTCTTCAATCGCAGCGGCTCCACGCTTACCGACGTGTCGTCCGCGCTCCGACTGGCCGGCGGATGCGGCACATGCTCCGATCCCCCATCCGTGGCGCTGTAGTAGCCAACGCGATAGGCATCGAGCTGCCAGCTGTAGCTGTCCTTGTGCGAGAGGTCCACTTTGCTCTCCACCGGGACGGCGCCGACGACTGCCGGCAACGTGTAACGCCCGCTGTCGTCTGTCTTCGCGACCTCGCGGTGCAGGCAGTTGGCAAAGCCACCTGCCGAACCATGCCCGATCGGCGGAAACCGGTTGACGCTGCTGTGCCACCAACGGGCAACTACTTGAACACCCGCGAGCGGCTCTTGGGTGTCAGCGTCGATCACGATTCCGCTTCGCGCGGAAGTGAGCGCTGGCTCGACCGTCGTAGACAGCGCGCTCACGGAGAGGCCGGCCGCCAAGACGAGCCCGATTGCCACCGCAAGAATCGCGGCACGGCGCTTTGTTCGGGAGCTGGTTGTCATGGTTCCCTCACATGTCCGAAATGCGCCAGACGCCAGTAGCGTCCTGCGAGAATTCCATGTGGAAACCCGACAACGTGTGGTCGGGATTCTCGCGAACCACCAGGTAGCTCACGAAGCTATCGGCAATCGTGCCTGCGACTACGCTACCGAGGTTGGCGACATAGGACGGCAGATTGCTGCTGCCGGCGTTGAACATGGTCTGATATTCATCACGCGAGTTGGGATGGATGGCCTTGAGCGCGCCAGGGATATCCGGCGACGGCTGCCCCAGGCGACCTTTCATGTAGCCGTACACGTCGCACAACATGCCGCCCAGCTCCGGCGCACTTCGCACCGCGTAGTAGGCGTCTGCCGTATAGGTGGCGTTGTTGCTGTCCTTCACCGTAAGCCGGGCGTGTTGGATGCCTGCCTGGGTCGCCACGTAGGCAAGCGTGGTCCCAGCCGGCGGGTTCACCACATCGTCGGTTCCGTCAGCCGTATAGTCCAACCCCACGTATTGAACCGTGGCGTTTCCAGGCAGCGCTCCTATGGAGTAGTTGAATACCGCGCGCAGGGGTGCGAATCCCGCCGCTCTTCCGACGACAAGTGACACTGGCGGCGCAGCCCCACCCGTCACGTTCACGGTTGCGGTGGTCGTCTCGCCAGTCAGCTTGGTAGCGGTAGCGGTCAGCGCCGTACTGGACGTTCCAACAGGCACCGACGGCGCCAGGAACCGGTTACCCAAGACATACGCCTGGACACCATTGATCACCACGCCCGTGTTGGTCGGGCCACTGAGGGTCCCTGACACCGGCGTCGAGGTACCGGCAACGGTCGCCCCAGGCGCGGGGTAGGTGACTGCAACAGAAAACGTCGGCGGCCCGATGATGCTCTGTGCGATGCCTGGGGACTGGAGCGCACCCGGAGCGTCGTCCACCGCGCCGCCGGGCACCGGCACCTCGAATCCATTTGCGAAGATCAAATCAATACCGCAGGTTTCCGCTTGGGCAACGCCGGATGCGAACACCATCGCCATGCTTCCGACGATCCTGCTGTGCCATCTCGACCCTATACGCATGGTTCCCTCCTGGACTGAGTATTCGTTTGGAAGAGGCTTTCATCGTTGCCACGATCACTGCGATCGCTCGCAGTCGCGGGGACGCCATATCGGCGCTGCCACGAATAGGTTGCTTTGCTCATTGGAGGCGCGACGCCGCCGACGTCAGACCAAAGCCGTTCGCGAGCGCTGCATAGAAGTCCGCGCCTTGGAGACCGCTAACCTGAGCTTGGGCGGACGCACCGATCAGGCATGAAACCAGCAGCACCGCGGTGAGGTACCGCGATGAACGAACGTTCTTGAGTCGCACGACGATTCTCCCTGTGCAGGGCGCCGATCGTCTGGAAGGTCGGGACTGGGACCCCTTCCGACCTTGGAGAGGGCGCCTGCTTCGACGCTATCACAGGTATCGAGCAACTGTCTCGAACATGGTTGAGACAGTCGGAATCGCATTGACGCTGCGTTTCATCGCCCGCGCTTGCCCGGCAATTGTTCGAGCAGCCGTTCGAGTTGAACGGTCCTCCCGCTCAACGCGACGGCGCAATCTGCCATCGAAACGCCGCTATTTGCGGGAGATTCGCGAAATCGGTGACGCACGACCCGCTTCCTGCGGACAAACAGTGTCCTGCCCTTTCAGGGATGAATTCACCAGCGTCACCGATGCAGGCAGGCAATCGCTTGT
The DNA here is from genome assembly GCA_002304785.1 of Candidatus Accumulibacter sp. UBA704. Classification (GTDB taxonomy): domain Bacteria; phylum Pseudomonadota; class Gammaproteobacteria; order Burkholderiales; family Rhodocyclaceae; genus Propionivibrio. Next base: position 24,670 of record DBMG01000098.1, read on the forward strand.
AGGAAATTTCGTACAGAAAAATCCGAAGTGTTGGATGCACCGGCCCGATGTTTGCGGGCTTGGCTTCGGCTACTGTTTGCCGACGGCACCTCGCCGGCTGTTCGGCTATGGTGCTGCGACACGGTACCCCCGTGGCCTGGTTGCGTCTAACATGGCCCCGCCCGTTCCGGTCTCCGTTCCGCCTACGCGATCATTCGTGGAGTCGAACATGAGTCGTGCCATCGTCCTGATCGGCGTCAGCCGTACGGCTTCCCCCGCTTTTCCTACCCTCGAAGGCGTCAAGGACGCCATCGACAAGATGGAGGCCTGGGCCAAGGGCCAGGGCATTTCGCAGATCGTGAAGGTCACCGACGTCGGCGAGTGCGCCGTCGAGCGGGTCACGATCATGTTAATCAACGACAGGATCGAAGCGCTGCTGGCCCAGGCCAATGCCCTGCAGCAATTGATCATCTATTTCTCGGGGCACGGCGTCGTCAATTCGCTCAACGAATACCAGTTGCTGTCCGGCGCGCCCAACAACGCCAACGAGGCAATCAACGTCACAGCCAGCATTGCCGTGGCGCAGACATGGAAGATCCCGCACGTGGTCTTCTTTTCCGACGCCTGTCGCACGGCGGCGCCGACGGTACAGGTGAGCAGGATCACGGGCGGCCTGATCATCCCCAACGAGATCGTGCCCGGCCCAGAGAAGCTGGTCGACGTCTTCTACGCGACGCGCCTGGGTACGCCGGCCCTCGAGGTGGCAGCGAACGGGAAGCAGTACATCGCCGTCTACACCGACATGCTGGCCAAGGGGCTTCGCGGCGAGGTTCCCGCGCTGATCCACAACGGCTACATCCGCCCCAGGCCGCTCAAGAGCTGGCTCGCCGAGGCGGTTCCGGAGCACTTGATCGACCTCAACCTGAGCGTCCTGACCTCGCAGAGTCCGGAAGCCCGGATCAGCTCCGGAGACGATGAATGGCTCTCCGAGTTCGACCAGCCCGTGCACGCCGCTCCACCCGACGAGCCCGACGGCTTTCCGTCGGGCGGGGCCTCGATGCCTGACGAATCGGTCGACCTCGACGGGGATGCGGTTGGGGCCGGCCCCGACGACTTCGACTCTGGCTCAACGTCTCCTCTCTCTCCTCCGCCTCCGCCCCCTCTCCCGCCGCTGTCCCTTCCCATTCGAACCCCCGAAGCCGCCTCGATCCTGGTCGAAGATGCGTTGGAACGGTACGACCCAGTGGGGCCGGCGATCCGTGCGGAAATCATGATCCAGAGGACGGGGCGATCGTTGTCCCCAGGTGCCGAGGACTTCCTCCGCAACTTCGGGGAGCAGGAACAGGCGCCTGCATGGCAGCACGATGATCTGCATCCGAGCTTCCGCATCCTTGGGGCAAGCGTGCGCGACGCACGATGCGCCGACGGCACGGTGCATGTGGATCAAGCGGCCACGGGCTGCACGCTCGTGGTCGACGCCTGGTCGCCGGGGTCGGAAGTGCTCATCGAGTTCGATTCGGGCCGCGGCGTACTGCTGCCGTTCCTGCGCGACTACGTCGGCGTCGTCCAGCTCAAGGAAGGCAAGCTGGCCGAGGTGCACTACGAACCCGTGGAACCAGAGAGGGCGGAGAGAGTCCGCTCCCAGCTCCGACTGCTGCGATCCGCCGTCTACAAGGCCTCGGCCATGGGCTCGCTCAACCTCGATCGCAAGTCCGCGTCGAAGCTGGCCAGTCGGCTGCAAGAGGCCAAGTTCGACGATCCCTCGCTGGCGGTCTATGCCGCCTACGCCTACCAGGGTACGGGACAACTGGGCCGCATCCGCGAGATGCGCCAGTACCTGATCGACTACCGCGGCATACGCCTCTTCGACGTGGACCTGCTCGCCAGGATGACCTCCGAATCGAGCGAAGCGCACCTGCCTCCACTGCTGCCCAGTGTCCCCCTGCTGTCGCAAGGGTGGGCATTCGTCGACGCGCTGCGGTCGACCTTCCCCGCCGAGCTCAAGCCGCTTCGCGAGCATGTCGGCCAGTCGCTCTGGTCCCACTACGCCCCGGAGGGCGTCGCGATTCTGAAAGCCTGGATCGACAGCCGGTCCGCCGGGAACGTTGCCCCCACGATTGAAGGAGACGTCGTATGAAACGCCTGATCCTCATCCACGGCCGCTCGCAGGAAGACAAGGACGCCGTCGAGCTGAAGAAGACCTGGCTGGATGCCCTGAGGAAAGGGCTGGCAGCCAACGGCCTCACGCTACCCATCGACGAAGAGCGAATCCGGTTCCCCTACTACGGCGACACGCTGCGCGACCTGTGCGAAGGCGTCCCACCCGAGCAGGCGGCGAAGATCGTCGTGCGCGGCGCCGGCGCCAGCGCGGACGACCAGCAACAGATCGCTACCCTGTTGCGCGACTACTACACGAGCCTCGGCATTACGGACGCGCAGATCGAGGCGGAACTGAAGGCCGTCGAGCCGACCAACGTGCGGGAACGCGGCCCACAGAACTGGGGCTGGGTGGAAGCCATCATCCGCGTGATCGACCGGAAGGTTCCCGGTGCCGGCGCGCTCATCGCGCTGGTCACCAACGATGTCCACCAATACCTGACCAAGGACACGGTGCGCCTGCGGATCGAGAAGGGAGTGAAGGAAGCCTTCGACCCAGCCGACGAGAACATCGTGGTTTCCCACTCCCTGGGCACCATCGTCGCCTACACCCTGCTGCGCAAGCTGAGCAAGGAAGGGGGTTGGCGGGTTCCCACGCTGGTCACGGTGGGCTCTCCACTGGGCATCCACTCCATCCAGGACTCCCTGGGGGCGATCGTCCACCCGGCCTGCGTCGGCGAATGGTTCAACGCATCGGACCCCAACGATGTCGTGGCGCTCAATCCGCTGACCCCGAAGTACTTCAACGTCACCCCAGCGATCATCGATAAGCGGGACGTGAAGAACTGGACACCGAACAAGCACGGCATCATCGGCTACCTCGACGACAAGGAAGTCGCCAAGAGGATCTACGACGCGCTCGTCCGCTAGCAGATTGCACCGGCGGCGCCTCATCCAGCACATCGCTCGGCATGGCGCCCTGCGGTGTTATCCTCCGATGCAAGGGTGACAGGCTGCGTTTAGCGCACCGACGTGTGCGCCGCCACCTTCCAATCACGTGCCACACCCGCTGATCGTCCAATGGCACGCGTTGCACAGCGACGCGGTGCCCGCAAGCTCGGTGACTGCTCGTGAACGAGTCCACCTTCTGTTTCGGCGAGTTCCGCCTGATCCCCGCACATCGTGAGCTGTGGCGCTCGAACCAACCGGTTCGCATCCAGCCCCGAACGCTGGAAACCGTGATCTACCTGGTCCAGCACCGCGATCGCGTCGTCGGCCGCGACGAATTGATCTCCGCCGTCTGGGGCCGCGTGGATGTCGCGGACAACCTGCTCAGTCAGACCATCGCGCGCGCCCGGCATGCGCTGGGCGACACCGCCGAAGAACAGCACACCATTCGCACCATCGCGCGCTTCGGCTATCGCTGGATTCTCGACGTCGAAGTACCCGCGGACGAACCTGCACCGGTGTCCGAAGCGGCCAGCTTCCCCGAATTCGATGCGGTGCGCCCGGAACCCCCGCCGCACCTCCCATCGCCACCGCCGTTGCCGCCGGCGAACCGACGGAAGCGCCATCGCCTTTCAGCCGCGGCGCTGGCCCTGCTGGGTATCGTCGGCTTTGCCTCGTGGCCGATAACCCCCGCCACCTTGCCACCGGCGCAGGTGCAACAACCAGACGACGATGTGGCCGCCTGGCCCCAAGCGCGGCGCCTGAGCGCGCTCCGCGACGCCGTGTCATCAAGCCACTTCGATCGGGCGCACGCGATCCTTCGCGCCCTTCCCGACCTGGATCGCCTTCAGCCCGAAGTGCGCCATGAAGCGGCGGAACTCGCACTCAAGGAAGGGCGTTTCGAAGAAGCGCTTCGCGCCTTCAAGTCGCTCTTGTTCGACCTCGGCGAACACGGCCCACCGGCACTCGTCGGTGCGGCGTTCTACGGCGTCGGCCAGGCCGAGTTCCGCCGTGGCCTGCTCGACGCCGCCGAGCCGTACTTCAAGCTGGCGATCCAGGTCCTCCCCAAGGCCGGCGCCGCCAGCCGGGTAAAGCTCGGCATGGCCTGGACGAGCCTTGGCCGCCTGTATTCCATGCGCAAGACGTTCGAGCCGGCGGATCATGCCTATGCGCAGGCGCGGATGGCCCTGGAAGGCACTGGCGACCTGGCCGCGCTGTCGCAGTTGGAGAACAACGCCGGCGTCACGCTGATCGCGCGTTATCGGTACGCCGAAGCCTTGCCGCGCTTCCAGCGCGCCGCCGACCTCGCCGCGATGACCCAGGATGCCAATACCGAAGCCCGTGCGCGCATGAACCTCGTCAACGCGCAACTCGTCATGCTCCAACCGGCGGCGGCACTCCAGTCGGAGCCGCGCCTGCGCGCGCTGCGCGATCTCGTCGGCGACCCGGTGCTGGCCGCGAATGCCGACCTGATCCGCGCGAAGGCCCTCACCGCCAGCGGACACCTGCGCGAAGCCGCGCTGGCGTTGCAGGCGCAGGCCGCCCGCCCGACACCCAATGACGAAACCCTGGCCGCCATCCGCGACATCGTTTCGGCCGACCTCGCCTTTGCGCAGGGCGCGGTCGACATTGGCGCCCACTCCGTACATGCCCTGCTGGCTTCGCCCTACGACTCGAGCGAGGACGACGGCGTAACGGCCTACGCGCTCTGGCAGTGGCTCCAGTCAAGCAAGGCAAAGGGCGCAACCCGGGATATGGCCGCAGCCGCCGCGGCCGCCGAAGCGAAGAGTCGCGCCCATCCTGCCGAACCGACCTTGGCGCTGTACGCCTCCCTGGCGCGTGCCGAAACCGCCGACACCAAGGGCGACGCGGCGACGGCACAGTCGGAGTTCGAACACGCCTTGCAGCTCGTGGAGGCCACCCATGTCCCGTTCGACGTGCTGCGCGTCGTCGCGGGCTATACCCAATTCCTGCTGCGGCACCACCTAGACGCCGAAGCCAGCGTGATCGCCGAACGGGTAGCCGGATGGGCCGAAGGGGACTACACCGCCTCGCTGGTGCAACTCAGTGTCTATCACGCCATCGGCAGCGAAGCGTGGCAGTCGGCGCTGGCCCGGACCCGATCCCTGGCCGGCGAGCGGAAGATTCCCGCCGTCCTCACCCTCGCACCGCCCCCGTCGGCGGCGGGAGGCCCGCGCGGTTTGCTGGCCGTGGACCTCCTGTAAACCGGCCGCACACCGGCCGCACACCATTTGCACACCCGCACATCGACGGATTGTCAAAGACTTGCCATCCCGATCCCGGACCTGAGGTGGTACAGACGATGACCGGCTCCACAACTCGCGCCACGCTGGCGCTCTCCCGCATTTCTCTTGTGGTGCTTGGCGCAAGCGGCGCCCGAACGGCATCGGCGATCGAGGCGATCGGGGTGCTCAACGACACCGGCCAGTCCACCTGCTACGACACCAGCTACAACGCCGTGCCGTGCGATGAGGCGACCACGGGCGACGATTCCCCGCTGCCGCACCAGGACGGGCGCTATGGCCGCGACGCGGCGGCGGCCACGGGGCGGCTCACCAAGATCGGTGGTGGCGACGCCGGATTCGACTACACGCGCATTTGCATGTCTGGCGAGGACGAAGGCCAAGGCGGCTGCGCATCCCCACCGCCACTACCAAAGGACCTGGAGAACCCACAGCCGAACGACTGGGCTTGTGTACGCGACAACGTGACTGGTTTGGTCTGGACGCTCGGGGATTGGAACGTCGATGTGAACTGGGCGACCGCCAGCAGTACAGGCGATGGCAGCAATATCCAACACACCAATGTCTCTGCACGCTGCGGTCTGCACTCGGGATGGCGGCTCCCAGCTCGCCGCGAGGGTTACTCGTTGCTCAACGTGCAACGCACGTATCCGGCTGTTGACCCCGCTTACTTTCCGATCTTGGCCAATTCACTGTTTCAAGGTGTATGGACCTCCGACCGCACGGCTTGGCATTCGGAGTTTCAATGGACCATTACTTTCGGCGCCGTTGCCGCCCTTGCAACCATGCAATGCCGCGAACTCGCGCCCGTCCCGCCGTGTGATTCGTATCCGGGAAACCGCACGGACTTCACGGCGAGCGTGCTGCTGGTGAACGGCGAGTGGCGGCAGCCGCCACCACCGGAACCGCCGGAAGGCAAATTGAAGAAGGGAGATGAGCGCTGGCAGATCCGCGATGACGGGCTCATCGCGAGCGATGCGGCCACCGGCTTGACTTGGGATCGCTGCGGCTGGGGTCAGGTGGGTCCTACGTGCATCGGTCAGCCGACGATCTTCTACGACTGGAACGAAGCGATGCAGGTGGCACGCATCGCCAACCAGCAACGCTACAAAGGCTTCTACGACTGGCGCGTTCCGAACGTGCGTGAACTCGAAACGTTGGTAAAGATCGACGGAAACCCGGCCATCGACATGAACGTGTTCCCCAACACGCTCGTGGCCGACAACTACTCTTACTACCTCACGTCCTCGCAGAATGAATACGTGCCGGCTTGGGCCGCTGGCGCGTGGGGCGTGGAGTTCGTAAAAGGTGCGGTCGGCACCGTAGACAAGACGAACTGGCTGCCAGATGAAGCTCCCTATACCGGACCGGTTCGCCTTGTACGTGGCGGCGCGCAGTGGGAAGCATTCGATGGAGTTAGCGATCGGCTTTTCTGGTCCGACTTCGACGGGCCGCCTGCGTCGACCGCGACTGTGGATTGAACGCGTCAACAACGATCGGCCGGGCATTGCCCGGCCGATCGCATGTTGCCGTGATTCTAAGCCTCCTGCTTAGAGCAGCTGCAGGTTCAGCGTGCCACCGAAGATGTCATCCGTACTCGTGTAGACGCACCGCCCGGTCGTCACGTCGCCAGCCTTGTGGATGCCCGAGGGGTGGGTGAGATTGGAATACCACGGGCCACCGCTGTCGATCTGCTGGCAGGGCGTTGCCACCGGCACGTCCACGGCCACGTAGGTGGCCGAGCATACCCCCGTGCCGCCAGGCGCGCAGATGCTGCCGGGATTGTAGGCGGTGGACTGGACCGTGCCGCAGACACCCGCGACGCTGCTGCTGGATCGACCGTAATGGCACATCGTCGAGCCAACTGCAGTGCCAGCTTTGCTCACGCGCGATCCCGGCGTAACGAAGAGCGAGCCGTTGTAGAACGACGACTGCGCATCGACCGGATTGGTGCTGACGCTGGCCCAACTGATGTCGCTGGCGGCATCGTACTTGCTCGCGACATACGCCAGCACGGTGATCGGGCTGGTGGTGAGTGCCTCTGTGTAGTTGAAAGAACCGCTGGTGGACTGGCAATGCCCCGCCGTCAGCAACCCGTAGGTCACCGGTGTCGAAACCGACTTCACCGTGAAAGCACCCGTACACTGGGTGGCAACGCCGCCGTAGAGAAAGTCCAAGTTACCGCTGCCCTTGATGGCCTGATTGGCGAGGCGGCCCATCGACACCACGCGCGTGCCCACGCCGAAGTAGTTATCGGCGAGCTGCTGCCGCCGCGCGGTAGTCGCCACGTTGACCATCGCCTTCATGTCGATCTTGGGCGCCACGACTTCCAGCACCAGTTGGCCGGTGCGTTCGTCCACGTAGCCACTCTGCAGTCCGTCCAGCTGCGCCTTGAGGCCGGCAAAGCCGCCCTCGAACCGCCGCTGCAGATCGGCGAGCGTACGCTCAGCGCCCACTCGGTAGTCGACCATCAGTTGGTCGCTGCCGGCATGACCGTTGTCGAACCGATAGAACTCCGGCCGCACCGGTTGGAAGCCGGTCAGTCGCACCACCAGGCGATGCGTCGGCTCGTGCTCGATATAGATGCCAGCGAGCCGGTTCGCATACTGCGTGCGGATGCGCTCGACGATTTCGGGCGCGTGCTCCTCCACGTTCATGCGGCTGGCCGCCGCCGCCGGCGTGATGCCGAAGGACTGCGCCATCATCTGGACACCCGAATCGCGCGCCTGTTCCGCGCTTGCCGGATGGAAACGATCCGAACCCGGTGACTGCGCCGCCACCGCCCCCTGTGCCAAGCCGGCTGCCGCATAGGCAGCACAAGCCACAGCCAATACACGCTTGGCGTTCATGGTTCACACTCCTTGGACTGGTAGGTCCCCGTGCACGCGCATGATTGCGCGCGTGCAAGAAACTGCGCCGCGCCTTGTTTCCGATGCGTGATAACTTGCGGTCGAAACGCTTAATAATTCGGCCGCGTGATGGCCGTCACAATCACCAATAGAGACTGTCCGAAAAGTCCTTTTTCTCGATCACGCGCGCCTCGGTTGTTGCCGAAAGCGTGTCCGCAAATTCCTACGAACACCGAGTCGATTTCTGACAATTGCGCGGGGCCGAATAGAAATGCCGTGACCCGGCGTCGCAAGCTGTGCCAATTGATGTTGCGCGTGCTGCACGGCTCGCGGAACTCGCCGCAGGCTTGCCGCCGGCTCTCATTGCCTTGATTCGACGAATGCCGCCAGCTGCTTGAGCGCCATCCGGGTGCCGACCTCGTTGTCGGCCACCGACACGCCGGGCGGCAGCCGGCCGTAGCGCATGGTGACTTCCGTACCGCCGTCCCGGTCCACCAGCGTGGTCGTGAGCGTCATCTGGCCGCGCATGGCTGGATCATCCGTCTCGAACTCGTCGACCTCGACAACGCATTCGTCCGGAACCAGCTTCACGAAGCGTCCGTGGTAGGTGTCCGTGTGCGCTGCAGACTTGCCGCGCCGACCGGCGTCCTCGTACGTCAACGAAATCCGGAAGGCCCCGCCCTCGCGCGCATCGAACGCGTGCACGCAGCAGGTCATACCAGCGGGGACCTTCCACTGCGCGACGGCGACCGAATCGAGCAGCGCGCGATACACCGCTGACCGCGGCGCCCGGATGAAGTGGCTGACTTGCATCCCGCTCATGAGCGCTCGCGTTTATTCCGACTCGGCCCTCAGGGTCTCCAGGCGAGCCGCGGCCTCGCGCTTGCCCAAGCCGCGCAAGGAAGCCAGCGCCACCAGTTGCTTCTTCTGTGGAGTCGACTTGCCTTTTTCCCAATTGTAGATCGACTGGTCGCTGATGCCTCCCATCAGGAGACCAAAATCCCCCGCCGACAGCCCAAGACGTGCCCGCAGCGACACCAGTCCTTTGGCCACGAAGCGCATGGGCCGATCCGGCTCCGCCGCAGTCGTTTCGCGCACCGTCTTGGCAGCCTGCTTTTCGAGCACCGCCGCTTGGCGTTCCAGCGCGGCAACCTTGCGCTTCAGCGCGGCGATCTCGCGCCGATAGGCCGCGGAAACCTTCCGGAGCGGCTCCACCTGCTGGCGAATCTCCTTGCGGCATACGCGTGCGATTTCTTCTTTCAGCACGGTTCCGATGTTGGGCATGACTGCTTCCGTCGATGGTGGGCTCTGCTCGATCGGCTTGGCTCCGACGCGATTCAGATTATGAGACAGATGGAACCTTCGACTAGGGCGCCATCGCTGCCAACGCGCCCGCGGCGCGCTCGAGTCCGCCAAGGATGGTTTCGGCAACGCGCGGAGAAAAACCCTGTGGCAGCTCCGCCCGCACCTCGGCAATGGCCGCCGGCGTGCGCGCCAGGATTTCCTCGATGATCGGCTCGGCGGTCGACGCGTAGCCGACCTTCTGTGCGGTGCTGTCGAAGTGCCGGCGCTGGATGGTGTGCATCACGTAGTGCCTGTTCTTGCCGAGCAGCGCCATCGCCAGTTTCACGTCGTGGGGCGACCATTGACGCGGACCGTCGCCGAGCACGGGATAGACCGACATCACGTCGTACAGGCGGGTCAGCCGGAAGCGGCCGCGCGGCAGGATCTGGATGCTGAAATTCTTGGCATGGCCGTCCGGTGCGCGCAGGAGCCAGAACAGCACCTGCGTGGCCATCAGCGTCTTCATGTCGGCCTCGGCGTTCACCGACTGCCGCAGCGTGGCGAACAGGGCCTGGAGCCCTGGCCCGCCTTCGTTCTCGTACTTGCGCAGCGGCGAGCAGCCTTCCACCTGGCAGAAGTCCTCCTGCGGCAGCCGCATGAGCCATCGGCCGTCGGGCGCCACGCGCCGGTCGAAGCGCTCGACGACGAGCACGCGCTGCCTGCCGAAGCTCGCGATGCGGGCATCGGCAGTCTCCAACCCGTAGGCCTTGAGCAGCCGCAAGCACAGCCACTCGTTGTCGACCGAGGTGGTGAAGTCGGCCTGCCGGCCGCCCACCAGGCCGAGCGGAAGCTTGAAGATGTGGCTGGTGGGCGTCGCGCCGTGCGGCGCCAGCCACTGCCCCTCCCACCACAGGAAGGCCGTCTTCTCCTGGGCGCCAGCCAGGGAGATGCGGAAGTCCGCATCGGGATCGCCGGCGGCGCCGAAGGCGCGCGGGGACACCGTCTCGATCAGATGTCGCTCAATGGCCTCCTCGGACAGCGGCGTGCCTTCGATGCGATCGAAGCCCTGCGGCGTCTCGTCCTCGCCCAGGATCTGCACCGCCCCCACGCAGTCGCGACCGATGGCCTTCAGCAGGTCGAAGGGGTCGGTCGATCCGGTGCGGAAACGCTCGGCGACGCGCTTGCGGATGGCGTCGCTGTCGGGCAGGAGGTTGTCGAAGTAGTGAGCGACCTTCTCGCCCTTGAGCGGCAGGTTGCCCAGGTTGAAGGGCAGCGACAGGGACAGCGGGCGGCCGATGTCGGCAGCGGCCCAGGCCGCGTCGTAGCTCAGTTCCATCTCCCCGCGCGCGGGGATCGTCCAGCGCCCGACGCGCTCGCCGTTGGTCCAGAGCGACAGGCTGCGGCTGTGCGAGCGGCGGCCCATCACCAGTCCGCCTGCGTGCCGGAGGGCGCGCGGCCGCCGTGCGGCCCGACGGCCAGTTCCAGACCTAGCGCCGAGCACCAGGCCAGCAACTGCCCCACGTTCAGGTCATGGGGATTCTGCTCCAGCTTGGAGACCCGCGATTGGGTCACGCCGATGCGGCCGGCCAGCGCCGACTGGGTCATGCGCTTGGCTTTGCGGGCGGCCCGCAGCATCGATCCCAGCTGCGCAGGGGTGACCAGGACATGCAGGGGAGGCGACATGGCAATTTATCCGGATCAGGAATAAACGCAATTTATTCCAGTAAATTATAAACGTCAAATATATTCGTTAAGAATAAACAGGGGACCTCAGGGCAGCCAGCAGCCTGACGGTCGCTTCCGGCGCCTTCGGCGCTTGGAGTTGCTCGTCGAAGCGCTGCCGCAGAGCGTCCAGCGTCATCGGATCCCAGCCCTTGGCCTTCTCCGCGAGGCCATGTTGCCCAAATGACCTTAACGGGTCCGCTCGGCGTTCAGCTCACCCGCCATCTCTCCCGGGGCATCAACCCACGCCGCGCCCTCGCGACCGCCCGATCGTCCAGGATACCCCGCCCCCATGTACGGTCGCGGCCAGCGATTGCCCGAGCCGCGCCTCGATCACCGGCCGCCACGGCACCAGGCTGAAACCCACGCCGTCATCGAGCAGCGCGAAGCGCCCGCTGGCCAGCATGACGCTACGCCGGTAGGTGCCGGCCACACGCTGGCCGTCGGCGACCTGGCGATGCACCAGCCCGGTTTCCGCGGCGATGTCCTTGGCGGTCTGCGCCAGCTCGCGATCACGCAGCGTTGCCAGCAGATTGCGCGCGAGGACCACGCGCTGGCCGCGCCGTTCGGCCACGCCCTGTTCCACGAGTACGTCGGCACGCTGGCGCAGCGCGTCCTTGACCTCGCTGCCGAAGCCCAACTCGCCCAGCCCCTGTCCGCCACCGACCAGTTGCTGGTCCAGCCAGGTCGCGCCGATCGCGCGCACCTGCCGCTCGATCGGCAACGGTGATTTCAGATCCACCGCCACGCTGCCAAGGCGTTGGGCATCGTATCGGCGCCCCTGCTCCGGCAGGTCGTTCGGGACTTTCCAGATGCCGTCCGCGACGCGCTCCACGATGCCAGCACGGCGCAGCGCTTCCAGCCGACGCACGTGGGCCTCGACGACGGCGCGTGGATCGCGGCCGGCGTATGGTTGCGCCTGCGCGATCGCCAGGTGTCCGTCGGTACGGTACAGGCCATCCGTCGCGAGTGCGGCGATGGTGCGATCCGCCGCGCGCGTCCCGACTCCCTTCACCTCGACCACGGCACCCGCGGGAAATTCGGCCAGGTCGATGCGCGGCGGCAGAGCGACGTAGTGCGCCTTGCCGTCGACGCCATCGACGACGAGATAGCCGGTGTCGTGGAACTCGCCGGCCAAACCCTTGCCGGCCACGCGACCGACGACGGTGCGGGCGTCGCCGCCGGGCTCGAACACCACCAGCTCGCGCTGCGCGTCGCCCATGGCCCGCTGCATCGTGCGCACGATGTCGCCGCGCTCGCCCATCGCGCGCAGCGTGCGCTCCGCCTCGGCATGCAACGTCCAGCGGCCGGGCTCGGTCTCGCTCGCCAACCCCATGCGCTGCAGCTGCTGCAAGCGGCCGATGAGCTGCGACCGCTGGCGCTGCAACCGCGGCTGGGAGAGCTGTTCGGTCCGTACCTGTCCGTTGTCGGCCTCGCGCTGCAGGGTGCGGTCCAATCCGGTCCAGCGCTCCGCCTCGACCTCGCGCTGACGACCCTGCGCGATCTCCCGTTCGGTCCGCGGGCCGAGCCATTCGGTGGCGAGCTCCGCCGCGCGTTCGCGCGCGCCGTGGCTGATGTAGTCGCGAGAGATGACGAGATCCTTGCCGACGTCGTCCTTGCCGCGCAGAACGATGTGCGTGTGCGGGTTGTCGGTGTTCCAGTGATCGACCGCGACCCAGTCGAGCCGGGTACCGAGGTCGGCCTCCATGCGCGCCATGAGCTGGCGGGTGTAACCGTGCAGATCATCGAGCTGTTCGGCGTCCTCGGCCGAGACGATGAAGCGGAACTGGTGGCGGTCCTCGCGCCCGCGCTGCTCGAAGGCGGATGTGTCCGCCGCGTCGGTCGCCGGGCCGTAAGCGTGCCCCTGGCCGCCCTGCCGGTCGACGCCTTCACGCTCGATGTAACGCAAGTGCTTGAGCGTCGAGCGTGTGCCGGCGCGGGCGAGATTCACCAGCCGCACCTTGACGGCAACACGCCGTGCACTGGACGCGCCGGCGCGGCCGGCGAAACGCGCGGCGACATGGCCGCGGCCCAGCCGCGATCCGGGACGGCAACCGGCCTTGCCGGCCTTCGCGCCGGCCTTGCTGGCCTCGCGCAACACGCGGTTGATGTAGGCGTCACCGCGCTGCCGCGGTGCACCGGGACGGACGCGGAAGCGGTCGTCGTCGCGCTGGCTCATGGGGTGATGCCTTCGGTCATTGTTGCCGCCGAACCGCAGCACGCTCCCGCCCTCCGGCGCGTGCCGCGCCGAACCCACGTGCAGACTGGCTTTCCGCGGCCAACGGTGCCGCGACCTTTTATCTTGCCCTCCGCTCTCAACCGCCCCCGCCCCTCCCGTCCTCTCGTCGCACCGAGCCTCGCTGCGAGCGTGCCGACGAACGCCGCCGAGGCCGCAGGCCAGGTGCGCTTGAGGCGAGACGCGGCCGACTGCGCAAGGTGCGGCGCGACAGCGCACGTACGAGGCGCGTAGCGACAGCGCGAAGACCTGTCCGCCTGCACGGCGATGCGCTGCGCGTCGGCAGCGACGGGGACGGTCGCCACGACATCGCACGGCGCGGTGAACCGTTGCGCAGCGTGCAGCGCGACCGCGCGCGCATCGGAGGCGCGGCAGCGGCG
>DBMG01000055.1:0-18677 GCA_002304785.1 Candidatus Accumulibacter sp. UBA704
ACTTGAATCCGGCCCTTTGGGTTGGAATACTCCATGCTCCTGATTGCGACGTGTACTGCGGCAACCGACCATCAAGAGACAGTTACACTAGAACTGTGATGACTGCTTCGGACTGACAAGAGACGTTCGGAATCGAATTGCTGGCCACCCGAATCTACTTGGATGAAACGCAGTTGCCTTCTGTCAATAACATATGTCGCTGGCCCCACCTCACCAACCGAGCAGTGGTTTAAGGTGATTCATTGGAGCAACGGGGTCTTTTTCGGGTTCTGGCTTCGTAAAACTTCCTAATGTATTAAATGAGTCGAACGTTTTTTTTGCCGCCTGATAGTCGTTTCTCGTAAAGGCGATCCCGCCGTTCCATGTGACTCCAAAGGGCGTCCCCGGATATTTCTTGATAAGGGCGACTATCCCTTCCTCTGTCCTGTCTTCTGGGTAGTCGTTTCTTACGACGTGGTTCCCGATTATATTTGTCCGGTTTTCTGCAAACTGATCGAACGGAACCATATCCACTGGTCTTCCTTCAAGTTTGCCTTTGGCAGCCTCTGCTTGATCCAAAGGCAACCCAGCATAAACCGTGTAGGCTTTTTCCGTGTAGTCAATCAATACAATATCGCTACCGGCGTAAGCGTTCGCTATACGCAGTGAAGTCGCAACCAAAATTATCAAACGGGTAAGGTTCATTCTTGGTTCCTCCTTCAAGTTAAATCATTATCGCAATGTCTTGGTCCGCGTAAAAGCAATGGCGGTCAATTGCCGCTTTCGCTGTACTGCAGTCGTTGAATCTGAAAACCGGAACGGCTCTTGAGGGTCGAATCCCGCCGACGGCAATGCACTCCTCGGCGCCACCATCATTGATCGCTTTGGCTGTATTACCGTCGACCGGTCAGAAAGGTTTGAGCGCACAAACCCGTCCCTTGCGTTTGTCGTTCAAGCGGTGACCTTTCTTCAACCAAATTCAACTGTCCCTGCCGATCGCCATGTCGAACATCCTTTACAACATCCTCTTTTGGAGCATTGGCCTATGCGCTGGCCTCTACGTTCTTTGGAAAGCCATCGACGTCCTTGATCACCGCGCCATAAGGCGCCGGGCTGAAGCACGTCGGTTAGCCGGGCAGGAAAGTATCTGCAAATGGGGGTTCAATGCGGAAGGAGAGTTGATCCACGTCCGGCGCAAGCGCACCCCTGAACTTTGAACACCGTGTTCGAACTGGATAACCAACCGGGGTGAGTGGATCGCTGCCTGAAGCGAAGTTGACGCGAAAACCCGCTGCGAGGATCCTGTGTTTTACGATTGATAGCGGATGCGACCTTTTGCTCCGGATTGCTTCCGGCTCCTGTCGCGAACACGTTCTCGGACTTTTCTGGCCATTTTCTGCCTTTCACGCGCTTGCCCCGGGGTGAATTTCGAAAACCTGCTGCCAGTTGATAGAATCAAGAGATTGGCCAGTCTCATAAACAGGGCAGATGACATGGCGGATATTGAGAAACGCATTGCTCAATTGATCGCCGCGCTCCACAAACGCGGCGCCCGCGATGGAGACGTTGCCGATGCCGTCCGCAACATTCGGGAGCAGAACGTCGGCCATCTCCGACCGCATGAGGCGGATAGAGACGGAATTGGCTTGAATGTCTTCGCCCTCACGCGCACGCTGGCCTTTTTGCAGGGCTTCCTGAGCACGGATCAGCGCTCCGATGAAGATCGGATCATCCAACGTTGCATCGCCGAAATCGAGGCACTCATCGGCATGCATCATCGGCTCACCCATGATTCCGATCACGATCCGGCATTGCTGAAGCAACTTTGGCATCACCACAATGACCGCATCTCCGCTGCCGAACGGATTACCGATGACGCCACCCGCACAACTCGTATTGCGGCCTTGAAACGAGCGAAAGACCGGACTCTACGAGCACTTCTCGAGCTTTCGGATTCGGTATCCGCTCACGATGAATTTGCGCCGATCCCAACTTCCGATCTCGTCAATGCGTTCCATGGCGCAACGGACAAGCCCGTCCGAACCATAATCGAGGAGGAACTCGAGGCGCATTTTTCTGCGGCATACGACCTGCTCGAAGCTCTGTACGGCAGCCAGCCAGTGGCCCGATTGCACAAGCTAATCGACCTCAAAACAATGAGCGGCCAAGGCTTCTCACGATCGATCGTAAGAGGCCCGGAGGCCCTCGCCGACATCACCAACAATCATGCTATCGCGCACCGCGCCCTCGGGGCGCAGCGCTTCAAGAGCATTACCCAGTCCTGGGATCGACTGGATAAATTGCGCTTGATCGCCGTCGTCGATCTCCACGATTTCGGGATCGATTTGGGCGGATATCAATTGGCATTTCCGGTGGAGCACGGCGACTCGCAGATGCCGCCTTGGATCGGAGGCGACGGTATTGGCGAACTGCGCCGCGAAGGTCCCGGCGACGAGGGATACTACGTATTGCTTCGCGATCTTGCCAAGGATGTGTCGTCCGGCTCCGAAGCCAGACGCCAACTGCGTACACAGTATCTTGATTTCCGGAACAACCTGCTCAAGCCGAATTACGATGCACTGCAATTGATTGTCACGCATGCGGACCGAATGACAAAATCGACCGCGCTCTGCATCGTTTCACTTCTTGGCCAAATGATTGAAGCATATCGACAGATTGCTCTCCCGACCGATGCCGACACCGCCCTCGCCTTCCATGACGCGCTCGTGCACGACCTGGATATTTCGTGGAATGCCCTGGCGCAGCACGACAAGCTCCCTCCTGAACTGCGACGGAAGATCACGGGAATTGCAGAAACTGCATCCGGAAGGCCTGCCAGTGCACACTCATTAATACGCTTCTTGCATGACAAAGGCAACCGAGCGCTGGAGCAACGGATGACCACTGCGCGCGCGGATATGAGCGTAACCGTCGGCCGTATCGGAGGCGACAAGACCGAGCATATCCGGATAGCGCGACTGGACGACTCGCCGATGATCGTGAGCGGCCTGATCCGTCACCGAGGCCTGGCGACGATCGCGCGCGCAGCGCAATGGCTTGCGACCCCCTGTCCCGGCACCTTTGTACTGATCGACAACCACATCATCTACAGCGTAAGTCTCGGAGAACATCGCGTCGAGTTGTTTGCCAATATCGCAGATCCGGACGATGAGGGCCTGGTCCGACTGCAAAGTTTTCAGGGCGGGGCAGAACTGGCGCAGGCGCTGCGTGCCGAGTTTGTCGGCATAGTCTTGAAAGAAGCCGGACTGACCGTCACGTTTGACAAAAGCAGCTTGGTCGAGATTCTGGTCTCGGGCTGCCTGGACAAGGACCATGGCGCGCGGTCCGCCAACCAGATCGAGCGCTCTCTCGTGGTGGTCTTGCGCCTCATCTGGGCGCTGCGTGATCTGGACCACGCGATGGCGTACATTTTGCTGAAGAACGCCCCGGCCGGGGGTCTCGCGGGCGAATCACGTTCCGGGAAGATCCGCGAATTCGCAACCGCCATTGCCCGGATGTTTCTGGTTGAGGGAAGAATCCCGTTCCACTATCGCGGCGAAGGCATGCCCTTCGAAACATACTGCGAGTTCAGCGGCCCCAAAGCGCTCCGCGAGTTCAATGCGTATGTTTCCGAAGAGCGGCAGATGGTTCGCCATCGTCTCTATTTCGCGCTCAATGCGATGCTGCGGACCTTCGACATGGCGGTTGTTCAGCCGGGGACCGGCGGCATCGGGCAGGAGGTTATTGACCGGCACTTTAACAGTCCCTGCCGCAAGGCGCTGGCTCGCGGCGAGTTGAGGCTTAATCGCCGCGGCATGTTGGAGCGCAACCCCGCCTACCAGCCACTGAAGGAAATCATTCAGAGGGTACTGGCCCGCGAACACGAAGCATTGCTCACCGCAGTGCTGCTGAAAGAGACCGAACTCCATCTGGATTTCGACACAATCGGAAGTATCGACCAGCTTAAGGTGGAACGGGCGCAACAGGAAATCGCACCGAATGAATGGCTGGTGCTCTACGGATTGGCCGACGAAGAGAACCGTTCAATCCTGTATGCCTTCGGCCATTACGTAACGCCGAGCAACGGCGGTAAATGGCTGTCCATTGCCGATCTGAAGAGACTGCTGCGCAAAAGCGCTTATTCGCTGCCCAACAAGATACGGCTGCCTGCGTTCCGCAAGATTGTTTCGCATCGCTTGCTGGTTGAGCAGTCACGGGCGCCCGCCGGACTCAGCGGCCAGACGGTCAGGGGCCTGGTGGCTTCCGTTGGCGATGGCTCCGTCAGAATCGGGCGTATCACTTTTGACCGCGAATACTGCTCGAATCCGCGGGATCGGGACGGGCGGGTTCTGCTGCTTCCGTTTACGACCCCAGAAGACAGTGAAGCCATTCGCGCCGCTGAAGCGGTCCTCGTCACCAGCGGTGGCCTGCTCAGTCACGCCGGGGTGACGACGCGGGAATTTGGTATCCCTTCGTTGATCTTGCCACACGCCGAGTGGATGCAGTCAGCGGAACGCATGATGGTCCGCATCGAAGAAATCCATCCCGGAAAAACCACCCTGACCAAAGAGGGGTTCTTGGTAAGCGAATCGATGGTTTCCGAGACGGTCGAAATTCGCGAGGGCAACATCGTCCTGGTCTGGGCATCGCAGGGAATCGCCTCGATCATGCCGGTCGCCGGAATTCCCCTCGAACCGCTGCACAAATTGATCCATCAGGTCGTCTCGGAGGAAAAATCACCTGCCGACTTGCAAGCCTGGCTGAACAGCGTATCGCAGGCTTTGGACAACCAGGACTTCTGCCAGGAGATCGTTTCCGGCGCCCTGGTCCTGATCTTGGCCGAAGCACTGTGGAACAAGCGGCTCAATCCCGCCGTCCGAAAACATCTGGTTGATATCGTGCGCCACGCGCGCCGTGAGATAGCCGCGGGAGAGGCCGCCGGGAACCCCTGTAAAGGCGGTGCGGAGAACATCTCGACGCTGATCCGGAACGTTTCCGAGAATGCGCTTGCCGAAGCCGGGGAACTGTTGTCGGAGGTCGAGCACACCATCGCTGCGGCAACGGTACTCTGGAGAGCGCTCAATACCATTGCATCGGTTGAGCGCCTTTGGGCGCACGTCACGATGTTGGTGGAAAGCCTCGACCTGACAGATCCGCGGTTGAATGCATTCCAGGACCGGATTCAGGCCTTGCGGCGTCATCCACGGATCGCGTTGCTGAAAGCCGAGGCGCTGCATGACGTTGAAGCCCTGACACGGCGCAATTTGGCAGAAGCGGATCTGCCGGCAATACGCAAGACGCTGCGCCGTCTCGGACACAAGACCGGGGAAATCAAGCCCCAGACGGTCTTGCTGGTGTGCACGGCGAATATCGACCGCAGCCCCTTGGCCGAACTCTTGTTCGAGAAGATGCTGGTCGAGGAGCGAATAGCCGGTGTAAAGGTGTGCTCCCGCGGTGTCGCAGCCGTTGAAGGCCGGCCGATATCCGAATCCAGCCAGACACTCCTGCTGTCCGAAGACGGGATCATCGCGACGAATCACCGAAGCAGAGCCCTTGCGGAAGCCGATATTCGCGAGGCAGACCTGATCCTGGCAATGGAAAGATCGCATGTGCAGTTCGTGACGGAGAGGTATCCGGGCGCCATTGGCAAGGTCTTTCTGCTGAGCCGCTATGCCCGGGTACACGAATTCGTCGACATCGAAGATCCGGCCGGACAACAGGGAGACGCGTATTACAGGATGAAGCGGGAAGTTCAAGCAGCACTGAACGGAGCGCTCAAGCGAATGCGGGAGCAAGGTCTTGTGGCGAAGGCCGCGGTCGCCCATTTGCAAGCCAGAGCCGACGAGCTGACGCGCGCAAAGAGACAGCGGATCGCGCAAACCCGGCGCGCCGTCTTGTTGCTGGAAGAAATTGATGCCGATTATGTTGAACTGGTTGGCGGGAAAGGCGCGAATCTCGGAGAAATCGCGCATATCGTCAAGCGACACGGTGCCTCGGTACCGCCGGCGTTCATGGTAAGCACCTTCGCCTTTGAACGGTTTCTCGCGGAGAACGGCATCCGCGACGCGTATTTGCACCTGACGTCCGAAATCGAAGCGATTCTTGCGAATCAAGAGATTTCGGAAAAAGACAAGCGCATGATGATTGCCAATACCTCGGAGCGAATCCGGGGCTTGATCCGCGGGGGCCGCCTGGATAGTGCAATGGGCGTGGGCCGGGAAATCACGGAGGCGATCGATGCGTGCGGCTTGCGCGACAGTTTCGTGAGCGTGCGCTCTTCCGGTCTCCAGGAAGACAAGGAGGAAGCGGCATTTGCTGGAGCGGCAGAGACGTTTCTGTTCGTCAGCCCGGCGGAGCTGCTGGATTGGATCAAGGAAGTATGGACGTCATTTTGGCTGACACGGGGAATTCTCTACCAGAGCCACCGCATTGTCCGGAAAGGCGCGACCGGACTGGCCATCGTGGTGCAGCAAATGTTCGACTCGCAGGTGTCTGGCGTGATTTTTACGACGGATCCGGTGAGCGGACGAGACGTGATCGTGATTGAAGCGGGGTATGGTCTTGGCGAAGGTGTAGTCTCCGGAGCGGTCGACGTGGACCGCTACTATGTAGACAAATCCGACGGGTCGGTCTCAAGCGTTCACGTCGGGAACAAGGCGTTCATGGTCAAGCAGCATGCCTCTGGCAAGGGGACATCCATCGTTCCGGTCGACAGCAATCTGCGTGACGTCCCGTGTCTGAGAAAGTACGACATTCGGGCCAAGCTCGCCATGGCCCTGGAAGACCATTATGCATTGTCGCAGGACATCGAATTCGGGATTGCCAATGGCAAGGTCCGTATTCTGCAAACACGGCCCGTCACGACACGCGGTACAGTGCAGGCATCGCTCGGCGGCACAAAGATCGCGGGACAACAAATCCAATGAGATGGCCAACCCTTGCCGAGCGTGGCACTAATCGGGTTCCCCGCCTTCCGACGCGACGCGGTAGTCCTCCATCCGTATCCCATATTTGTGCACTTTGTCGTACAGCGTCTTCTTGCCGATTCCCAGCGCCTCGATGACCTTCAGCGGTCGCCCGGCATGCTGTTTCAGGGCCTGTTCAAGCAACATCTTTTCCACGCAGTCCATCTGCTGGGCGAGCGTCAGCGATTGCTCCCGAGCGACCGACGACAGGTGCATCTCGTCGGTGAGTATTCCCAAGACGAATCGGCTGGCCACGTTGCGCAGTTCACGCACGTTGCCGGGCCAGTCGTGGGCCATCAGCGCGCGCAGTTGCGCCGGCATCAGCGCGGGCACCGGGCGATTGTGCTGGGCCGCGGCCTGCAGCACGAAATAGTCGAACAGTTCCGGAATGTCCTCGCGGCGTTCGCGCAATGCCGGCAATTGCAGTACCGCGACGTTCAGCCGGTAGTACAGGTCGCTGCGGAATTTCTGCTGTTGGCTCAAGGCCAGCAGATCCGCCTTGCAGGCGGCGACAACGCGGACGTCGACGGGAATCGTCGCGTTTCCGCCCAGCCGTTCCAGGCTGCGCTCCTGCAAAACCCGCAGCAGGCGCACCTGGAAAGACAGCGGCATGCTCTCGATTTCGTCGAGGAACAGGGTGCCCTGGTCGGCGTATTCGATCTTCCCGATGCGCCGTTTCTGCGCGTTGGTGAACGCTCCCGCCTCGTGGCCGAACAACTCGCTCTCCAGCAAGGTCTCCGGCATGCCGCCGCAGTTGACCGCGACGAAGCGGTGTTTCTGCCGTCTGCTGTAATCGTGCAGGCAGCGCGCCACCAGTTCCTTGCCGGTGCCGGTCTCACCCAGCACCATGACATCGGCGGAGGTATCCGCCAGATTCTGGAGTTGCGCGCGCAACTGCGTCATCGCCGGTGACTTGCCGAGCAGCACCGACTCGATGCCGGCCCGCTGCTGCAAACGGCGCTGCAGATCCTGCACCGTCATGCGCAGGGCCCGCTTCTCCAGCGCCCGCGTGGCGACGTCGACCAGGCGTTCCGGCGCGAACGGCTTTTCGACGAAATCGTAGGCGCCGATCCGCATGGCGTGTACCGCCATATCCACGTCACCGTGCGCGGTAACCAGGATCACCGGAATTTCGGGATCGAGCTGACGGACGCGCTGCAACAGGTCGAGCCCACTCATCTTCGGCAGCTGGACATCGCTGACGACGATGCCGCGCAAGTCGGGCATCAGGAACGGCAGCGCCGCCTCGGCCGTGGCGCACGCCTGCACGGTGAAGCCGGCCAGTTCGAGCGTCTGCGTCAGGCTGTTGCGTACCGAGGCATCGTCTTCGACGTAGATGATTTCGAACCCTTCAAACATTCACCGCTCCTCCGCTTTGCCCTTCGACCGCCCGCTCCAGGTCGAAGATGAATTCTGCGCCAGCCGGACTGCTCTCGGCGCGCAACTGCCCGCCATGCTCGCGCACAATGCTGGCACAAATGACGAGTCCCAGGCCCAGTCCCTCGCCGGTCGGCTTGCTGGTGTAGAACGGTTCGAAAAGATGCGCCTGCATTTCCGCGGGAATGCCGGGACCCGAATCGCTCACCCGTACAACGACGCGGGGTGACCCGGGCGGTTGCTCGACGGTCACCTCAATGTGCTTGCGGGTCGCTTGGCGCAGGGCATCGAGCGCATTGGCGAAGAGATTTACGAAAACCTGTTCCAGTTGCCCGGCGTCGCCCAGCGCATGGCATTCGTGCTCAGGCAATGACAGCGTGGCGCCCTCGCGCTCGAAGCGTTCCTGCAGCAAGTGCCTGGCGCCCTGCATGGCCTGATCCAACGGCGTCGAACGATACGGCGTCGCCACCTTTTTCGTCCTGCCGGAGAAGACCTTCAGCTGTCGCGTGATATTGCTCATGCGCGCCGCGATGTCGGCAATGTCGCCCAGGTTGGCATCGACCCGCGACCATTTTTCCTGCGCGAGGAAGGCGCGGGAATTGGTGGCCAGCGCGCGCAGTGCGGTCAGCGGCTGGCTGATCTCGTGGGATATCTTGGCCGACATCTGCCCGAGCATGGCCATTTTCTTGGCCTGCAGCAGTTCCGCTTCGGCCTGCTGGCGCTCATGCATCTCATGCAGCAGTTCGCGGTTCGTGTCTCGGAGTTCCTGGGTGCGGTTGGCCACTGTGACTTCCAGTTGGTCATGGGCACGCTGCAGGGCATTACGCGCCACCAGCAATTGCCGCATGGCCTTGCGGCGATGATGCAGGTACAGCGCGAGAAGGGCACAGAAGGCCAGAACAGCGGCGGTGGCAAGCTGTACCGCACGCATGTTGGCCCGGACTTCCTCGGGATTGGACAACAACACGACTTGCCACCCCGTACTGGCCAACAGGCGGCTATGGGCAATAAATTGGGCGGGTGCTTCTTCATCCGGGCCGGGCAAGCTGACCAACTGCGCACCTCGCCCGATCTGAAGGGCGTCGGTGATTTGCAGCGGCGTAACATCCGTCGGATAGTTGGGCGCCTTGTTGCCACGGTTGTCCGACCGGCCCGCCTGAAAGACTGTCGTCGTCCTGTAGCGCCAGCGGGGCACGGAGGACAGGATGACGACGTCGTGCTCATCCAGAACCATGATCTTTTCGCTGTCGGGGCGGAAGGAAAAATCGACCCAGGTCGATTCCATCGGAGACAGGCTGATCTTCACCACCAGACAGGCCTCCGGCACGCCGGGCTCGGCAACCGACACGCCGACGGCATGGACGAAGTAGTATTCCGGCGCCGCCGTCTTCGGATTGAACAGGAAGCCGCGCGCCCGTCCTGACCTCACGGCAGCGCACGAAATGCCCGACAGCGTGTTGCCGTAGAGACTGTACGGCGCATACCAGTCGCTCGCGGCCAGAACCGTGTCGGCGCGATCGATGACATAGATCTCGCGCGTCCCGGCGCGGACGGCCACGTTGGCCAGGGCCCGGCTGGCCCGCTCCCGGACGGACATCGAGGGGCTGCCAGCCTGCGCCAGCAAAACGTCGACATCGGGATTGACGGACATCAGGCTGGGCAGATCCGCGTGCCGGAGGAGTTCGCTCTCCAGCGCCGCGACGTAGAGATCGAGTTGGCGAGTGGCGAGATCGTCGAGGCGCGCGAACTCGTTGCGCTCGCTCCAGGCCTGCACCTGCAGGAACACGAACACCCCCACCCCGCCGAGCATCACGCCCAGGAGCCAGGTACTCGACAGAAGCCATCTCCAGATGCCGTCACGCGGTTGCTTGAGCGCGTTCACATGTCATGCCTGTTCGGGAAGGAACGCATAGCTTACTCGACTCGAAGCGTCTGCGGCCGACCGGATGGTTCGCCGGCACGGACGGTTTCGGTTTCCACATTGTGGCGACGGCCGAAGTTTCATTTTCCACACTCGCGCTACCAGACAGCCGGCATCGACTGACGCAAAAACAACGGGTTACAAAAATAAAGCCGGAGAAGAATGTTTGGCACGCGCCTTGCGACATGGATCTGGCGCTCGCGGTATTCGGCGGCGCTCGAGAACAGTCACGATCAAGACAACGTCAACAGGAAGGAGCTTCAAATGAGATTTTCCCGATTCTCCGGTTTCGCCCGCGCCCTGTGCTTCAGCACGGCCGTTCTGAGCGGTGTGCTCGGCGCGCAACTTGCGCACGCGCAAGCCGCCAAACCCAATGTGGTCATCTTGGCCACCGGCGGAACGATTGCCGGCGCTGGCGCCGACGCGATGAACAGCGCCACCTATCAGGCTGCCAAGGTGCCCGTCGACAAGCTGATCGCCGGCCTCCCGCAACTGGAAAAGGTCGCCAACGTGCGCGGCGAGCAGGTCTTCCAGATCGCTTCCGAGAGCTTCCGCAACGACAACCTGCTCACGCTCGGCAAGCGCGTCTCCGCCCTCGTCAAGCAGAACGACGTCGACGGCATCGTGATCACCCACGGCACCGACACCACCGAGGAAACAGCCTACTTCCTGAACCTGGTCGTCAAGACCGAAAAACCGATCGTCGTCGTCGCCTCGATGCGCCCCGGCACCGCGATCTCGGCCGACGGCGCGCTGAACCTGCTTAACGCCATCACCGTTGCCGGCAGCAAGGATGCGCGCGGCCGCGGCACGATGGTGGTAATGAACGACACGATCAACAGCGGCCGTGACGTAAGCAAGATGATCAACATCCGACCCGATGCCTTTGTGAGCCCGTGGGGGGCGCTGGGCCTGGTGGTCGAAGGCAAGAACTACTGGTTCCGCAAGCTCGACAAGCGCCACACGGCGACGTCCGAGTTTGACATCGACAAGATCGACAGTCTGCCGCTAGTCGAGATCGCCTATGCCGGTGGCAACGTGAATGACACTGCCTACCGCGCCTTCGCCAACGCCGGCGCCAAGGCCATCATCCACGCCGGCCCGGGCAACGGTTCGGTCGCCGGAACGCTGGTCCCCGTGCTGCAGGAACTGCGCGGCAAGGGCCTGCAGATCATCCGCTCGTCGCACGTCAACGCCGGCGGCTTCGTGCTGCGCAACGCCGAACAGCCGGACGACAAGTACGACTGGATCGTCGCGCACGACCTCAACCCGCAGAAAGCCCGAATCCTTGCGTCCGTGGCCCTGACCGCCACCAACGACACCAAGGAACTGCAGCGCATTTTCATGGAATATTGATCTCCGCGCTCGCGTCTGTAAGGCAAAAGACTGCCGGAAAAGCGACTTCCCTTTTCCGGCAGTTTCATTTTCAGGCCGGGACAATCCCGAAGACCCAGAGCAACCCGCTGAGGGTAAAGAACGACGCGATCGTGGTAATCAGCAGGGCAGTGGCCGTAAACTCTTCCTGCCCGAACATCTGCGCCAGAATCGGATAGATGCCCAGCATCGGCACGGCCGCCATCAGAACGGCCGCCAGTCTCAGATCCGGAGCCACCGACGGCAACCCCAGCACCGGCAGTAGCAGCAAGGACAGGAACACGGCCAGGGGATGGAGGATCAGCTTGCCGACCATGACCGGAATGGCCTGCCTGACCACCCCTCCCATGGGCAGTCCGACCAGCGTGCCACCGATGGCAAAGAGTGACAGCGCCCCCGTTGTCATGGCGAAGAGGCCGAGTGTCTGCGCGATGGGCTGAGGCAGCTTCCACCTGCACAGCGAAATGATGAATCCCGCGCTCAGACCGATGATCATGGGGTTGAAAAAAAGACGGGTGAGCGAGCGGCCGATGACGCGGTACCACCTGCCGGAGCCGGCGCGACCGCTCTCTGCCAATGCCAGCATCAAGGGGGTAACGACAACATTCTCCAGCGTCGTATTGAGCGCCATGGCCACGCCCGCGACCGGCGGCAGCGTCAGGAGAAGAACCGGGTAGCCGATGAAGACACTGTTCGAACACGCCATGCCCATAGCGCATAACGCACTGGTCGTCGGGTTCATCCGGGCCATGCGGCGACACCAGAACAAGCCGAGGCCGACCACTACGAGCGTGCCGATCAGGTAGGCCAGGATGTAGTCAAAATTGAGAATTTCCTCGATGGAGCGCTCTGCCAGTGCCTTGAGCAGCAGTGCTGGCACGGCGAGGTTGATGACGAATTTGCCGAACACCTGCCGGTCCGTCCGGGCAAAGAAACCGAAGCGCGTCGCAAGATATCCGGCAGCGATACTCAGATAGATCGGACCCGTGATGGCCAGGATGTCGAGCATGGTCGTCGGAGCAAGAGGTAGAAGGCGAGGAACCTGCCGGAAAAGAAAAGAGGAGTAACTTTTCCGGCAGGCGGGTACATCCAGCACTTTACTACGTGTGCTTCAGGTCTTTTTTACAACGTACAGCTTGCTGCTTGCTACAAAACCTGCCGGCCGGGATAGTAAGGAGAGTCCTGCCCCGCCCGACAGGGTACCGCCAAGATGCATCGCGTTTCAGGCCGCTGCCGGTTGCTGCGCGGTGTTGCGCGGCCCGATCGTGGCAATCACCGATCCGGTCCTTGCGGCTTCCACGACCGCTTCGGTCACGCGCAGGTTCTGCAATCCGTCGCGTGCGGTGACCAGCGGCTCGGCCTCGCCGCGGATGACGGCGGCGAAATGGGCGATCTGCTCGGCCAGCGGATCCTTGCGCTCGACGTGTAATGTCTCGCAGAAGAACGGCTTGTACCAGGAACGGTCGTTGTCCTGACTGTAGTACTTGAGGCGCATGGTCGGCACGGCCAGCGAGCCGCGGTTGCCGATGATCGTGTAGCAATCTTCGTCCGGGTACGTCGGATACTGCTTGTTTTCCCGTGACGTTTGTTCCCAGCTCTTGGCGCTGCCCGCCGTATCGGAGAGCAGGAAGCTGCCCAACGCACCGTTGGCAAACTGGAAATTGATCGCCGCCGTATCTTCCACCTTGAAGCCGCGCGTGGCGTTCGAGGTGAAGGCCTGCACGGCCACGATCTCGCCAACCATGGCGCGCAGATTGCCGACCTCGTGGATCAGGTTGAGCAGGATCGGGCCGCCTCCCGGTTCGCGGCGCCAGGCGTTCGGGCCGTCGTAATAGCCTTCGCTGTCCGGCTTGTAGAAGACGGCGCTACCGATAACTCCGACGAGCTGGCCGAGTATGCCGGATTGCACCACCTCGACCACCTTGTGCAGGATCGGGCTGTGCCGGCGATGATGGCCGACCAGGACCTTCACGCCGGTAGCCTCGGCGGCTTCGCACACGCGGATACCGTCGGCCAGCGTATGCGCGACCGGCTTTTCAACGAATACGGCGACGCCAGCATTGATGCATTGGATGGCCTGCTCGGCATGCAGCTGGTTGGGGGTAGCCAAAATGATGCCGTCGGGCCGATCCTTGACCAGCATTTCGCTCAGAGATTGATACATCGGCACGCCGGCGGTCGCGGCTATGCCTGCGTTGGCCCCGAGTCCGGCGATCCTTTCCGGCGGATGCGGATCGACAATGGAGACCAGCTCGCAGCCCGGGTTCTTCTGGATTTCCTCGATGTGTCGGTAGCCGATCAAGCCGGCGCCCGCCACCGAAAGGCGTACTTTCTTCACAACAGACTCCTGATTTACGAGCAAGGGAGATTCTTGCGTTGGCGGACGGGCCCGGGCTCCCTCCGCCAACGGCAACCGACTACTCGAGCAGTTACTTGCGGATCTTGTCGAGTTCGCCTTGCAGTTCCTTCACGAGTTCCGGACCGACGTTGGCGCTGAACTTCTCGATCACGGGCTTGATCTTCGCCCGGATCTTCGCGATTTCTTCCGGCGGCAATACGCTGACTTCCATCGTTTTCTTCAGGTTAGCCAGCGATTTCTCCGCCAGCGCCCGTGAATTCTGGCGCTGCCAGTCACGCGCTTCGATGACGGTCGACATCAGTATTTCCTGTTCGTCCTTGGTCAGCGCATCCCACTTCTTCTTGCTCGCGATCAGCGATTGCGGGTTGTACATATGGTTGCTGATAGCCAGGTATTTTTGGACTTCGTTCAAGCGGCTGGTCTCGATCACGGAGAAGGGGTTTTCCTGTCCGTCAATCGTTTTTTGTTCCAACGCCGTGTACACCTCCGAGAAATTCATCGGAACCGGGTTGGTGCCGAGCGCGGCGAATGTATCGACGTAGATCGGCGACTGGATGACGCGCAACTTGAGACCTTCGATATCGCTCGCCTTGGTGATCGGACGCTTGCTGTTGGTAATCTGGCGGAAGCCCAATTCCAGGTAGACCAGGTTGTACAGCCCCTTGGCCGGCAACAGGTCGGCAAGCTTCTTGCCGAAGGAACCATCGAGAACTTTGTCGGCCTCCGGGCCGCTATCGAACATGAACGGAAAGTCGAAGATCGCGAATTCCTTCTGGATTCCCTGCAGGATCCCCGAGTTCATTGACGCGAAATCGATCGTCCCGCCCTGCACTGACGACAGCACCTGGACGTCGCCGCCCAGCGTGCTGGGAAAGACCTTGAGCGTCATCTTGCCGCCGCTCTTCTTGTTGATCAGTTCGGCCCATTTCTCGGCGCCGACAACGACCGGATGCCCCGGGGCTCCATTGATGGCGATCCTGAACGTGCGTTCGTTAACCTGTGCCTGCGCCAGGCCAACGACAAAGACCCCCGCTACCGCTGCAGCCAACTTCAATGAAACGAATTTGTTCATGAACCTCTCCTCTTTGATTGGGATGATCACGCGCAATTGCCAGTGCTGCCCGCAAGACACCACATATCTGCATGGCAGGACGTCGTGACTGGTGCGCTTCGCCGAAACGAGCGACTACAATACTGCAAGCCTTTCTGAATATAATTACCAAAATATTGAAATCACAATTCACCATTAGTGAACAATTTAGAGATCATTGATTTGCGGGTTTTCTGCTGCGTCGCGCGGCTTTCGAGCTTTGTCGCGGCGGCCCAGGAACTCGGCATATCACCGGCCTACGTGAGCAAACGGATTTCCCTGCTCGAACAGCGTTTCGGGGCGACCTTGTTCCATCGCACCACGCGGCGGGTACGCATCAGTACGCAAGGGGAAATCGCCTACGCCTGGGCACGCAAGATTCTCGAAGACATCGAGGGCATGGCCGTCGACATGTCGAACACGAAAGTCGACCCTTCCGGTCCGTTACGCGTCAGCACCAGCCTGCGCCTGGGGCGGAATCACGTTTCTCCCATCCTTTCCATGCTCGGCAAGCAGTATCCGAAACTGGAAATCTGGCTCGAATTGGTCAATAGCCGCACCGACATGATCGAGGAAGGCATCGACATCGACATTTGCGTCGGCGAGGTCAGCGAACAGAACCTCATCGCTCATCGCGTGATCAAGAGTGAGCGCATTCTCTGCGCGGCTCCGTCGTATATCGAGAAACGCGGAACACCAAGCTGCGTGGCCGATCTGGCGCGCCACGACTGCCTGCTCTTCCGGGGCCGCGACCAACCGTTCGGGGTGTGGCGGCTGGAAGGTCCCAACGGCAGCGAAGCGATCAAGGTCACCGGCCATGTCGGGTCGAACCACGGAGATATCGTGCGCAACTGGGCGCTCGACGGCTACGGGATCATCATGCTATCGGATTGGGATGTCGCGGACGACCTGCGTAGCGGGGCCTTCGTGAGGGTTCTTCCCAATCACTCTCAACCGGCCGATGTCATGGCGGTCACTACCAGCCGGATGACGACTACGGCCAAGATCAGGCACAGCATGGAGTTCTTGATCGGTCAGCTGCGCGAAGGCCCGTTCGCCCTGAAGGGCCAGGGATTCTGATCCTGGACAACGGCTTCCGGGAGATCGGCAGTCAGCGCCGCGGGGCCAATTCAGCGGCCAGATCGTCCCACCAGTACTTGTCGTCGAGCGGGGTTTCCGGTGACAACTCCGGGTTCGGCAATCGGAACACGACGCGACCCGCCAGTTGAATGTCCTTGAACACCAGCTTCTTCCAGTTCTGGTACCGGCGCTCGAATTCACCGCTGCGCCGCAATCGCTGCAAACCATCCTCGATTCGCTCGGCCATTCGCTCGCCCTCTTCGGTGCGCGGAACGAAAAAATACCGCGGCATGGGGTATTGCAGCAGGAAGCGCTTCTCGATCGTCAGGCCCGGCACGGTGTCCCGGAAGGCGCGCCATTCCGCGGCAATCTCGATGGCCCCGCGCGCGAAGAGGTCGAAGCGCCCCGCCCCGAGCATGGCGAACAACGGCGTGTACGTATCCGTAAGAACCAGCTTGAAGCCCGCGGATTCCAGAACGCGTACATCCGTCCAGCTCGAACTCTGGCCGATGGAGAATCGTTTGAGTTCCTCGATGGTCCTTACCTGATCAAGCCAAGGCTGGGTTTCCGGCATCACGAGGAACATTCGTACTCCCAGCAACCCCTTGTCGAGAGGGATGCGGATCGGGCGCAGGCGTTTTTCCAGATCCAGGTTCGTGGCACGGGAGACGATATTGACCCGCCCCGTGCCGGAAGCGACTTCGGCAGCGGCGCGCTGGAAAGTCATCGGCGCGGAATAGGCAGCCGTCGAATAGTCGCCATACTTGTCCCGGTTCGACCCCAGGGCGGCATCGAGCAACTGCCAGTAGTAGAGATGCCGCTCGTCCCCTGCCGTCTCGGGAGGCGGGTAGACAAAGGACATCGTTTCCGCCCGGAGGACGGAAGAAGACACCAACAGCAGCAGTAACCAGAATACGGTTGCTCTGCGCATCACTCCTCCCGCATCTTTTTTTCGCGACGGGCAGGCACTGCCTCTTCCGCCATTTTGAAAGTAGATCAGGGAGACAACTTTTACCAGGGACTTGCGTCGTCAGACCACTTCCAGGCCGCGCGATGAAAACACGCCCTGAACTCGACTCATCGATTCCGGGGTCGGAGGCTGGGTGCCGCCCAGTTGATAGCTCAGACCCAGCGCCTCCCACTTGAACTCGCCCATCTTGTGAAACGGGATGACTTCGACACGCTCGACCATCCTGAGGGACGCGATGAAATCGGCGAGTCCTTCGACGTTGGCCGGGTCGTCCGTGAGGCCGGGCACCAGCACGAAGCGTATCCACATTTTTCGCCCCAGCCGATCCAGGCGCTGCGCGAAATCGAGGGTGGGCTGCAGTTCGACGCCGGTCAGCCGGCGATAGGTTTCCGGAATGTAGGATTTGATATCGAGGAGAACAAGATCGATGTCCGCCAGCAGCGCATCCGTCGCCTTGCTGCCCAGGTAGCCGGTGGTATCGAGCGCCGTATGCAGGTTCATTTCCTTGCAGCCGCGCAGGATGGACGCGGTGAATTTCGGCTGGGCCAGCGGTTCGCCCCCGGAGAGCGTGACCCCGCCGCGGGCGCGACGCAGGAAATCGGCGGTGCCCTGGATTTCAGTGAGCAGATCGGCTGACGCGATGCGGCGCCCATGCCTCATCTTGAAGCTGTCGGGGTTATGGCAGTAGAGGCAGCGCAACGGGCAACCCTGCGTGAAGATCACATAACGCACGCCGGGCCCATCGACGGTGCCGAGGGTCTCGACCGAATGAATATAGCCGTCGACGGATTCGGTCCACCGCGGCCGCGACTGAATTCTCATTGAGGCAATCCGTTCAGAACAATGGAAAAAGGCAGGAAGAACATTTGACCCTGTTCATCCTGCCCGGTTCGGACCCCCTGGCCAATATCGGCCAGGGCGAGACAAGTGACTTACGCGATGCTCGGCGACGCCAGCCGCTCATGGAAGGTGCGGTTGATCACGTCGAGCTGCTGCTCGCGCGTCAGCTTGATGAAGTTCACCGCGTAGCCGGACACACGAACGGTCAGCTGCGGGTACTTCTCCGGATGATCCATGGCATCCCGCAGCGTCTCGCGCGTGAACACGTTGACGTTGATGTGCTGCCCGCCTTCGCCGAAGTAGCCATCGAGCAGGCCGACCATGTTGGACACGCGTTCCGAAGCCGTCTTGCCGAGCGCCTTGGGGACGACCGAGAAGGTGTAGGAGACACCGTCCTGGGCGTGCTCGTAGTTGATCTTGGCCACCGAACGCATGGAAGCCAGCGCGCCCTTCTTGTCGCGGCCGTGCATCGGATTGGCGCCCGGGGCGAACGGTTCGCCGGCCTTGCGACCGTCCGGCGTGTTGCCGGTCTTCTTGCCGTAGACCACGTTCGAGGTGATGGTCAGCACCGACTGGGTGTGCATCGCATCGCGATAGGTCGGATGCTGACGCAGCTTCTCCATGAAGTTCTTGACTACCGTGGTGGCGATCTCGTCGACGCTGTCCTCGTCGTTGCCGAATGCCGGGAACTCGCCGTCGATCTGGTAATCCACGGCCAGGCC
>DBMG01000055.1:18731-21956 GCA_002304785.1 Candidatus Accumulibacter sp. UBA704
TCGTGCAGCGCCATTTCGATGCGCTCGTAGGCATAACGGTCATGCATGTAGTGGATGACGTTCAACGCATTGACGTAAGTGCCGGCCAGCCAGTCGAGCACGTGATCGAAGCGCGACATCACTTCGTCGTAGTTGAGCACGTTGGCCGTGATCGGCGCGAACGGCGTAGTGATCTGCTTGCCGGTCATTTCGTCGCGGCCGCCGTTGATCGCGTAGAGCAGCGCCTTGGCCAAATTGACGCGGGCGCCGAAGAACTGCATCTGCTTGCCGGTACGCATCGCCGAAACGCAGCAGGCGATGGAGTAGTCGTCGCCCCAGTACTGGCGCATCACATCGTCGTTCTCGTACTGGATCGAGCTGGTCTCGATCGACTGCTCCGCGCAGTAGTCCTTGAAGCCCTGAGGCAGCAGGTGCGACCAGAGTACGGTCAGGTTCGGTTCCGGCGCCGGGCCGAGATTGGTCAGCGTATGCAGGAAGCGGAAGCTGCTCTTGGTCACCAGCGGACGGCCGTCGATGCCGACACCGCCGATCGCTTCGGTCACCCAGGTCGGGTCGCCCGAGAACAGCGCGTTGTAGTCGTGCGTCCGCAGGAAACGGACCATGCGCAGCTTGATGATCAGATCGTCGACCAGTTCCTGCGCTTCGCTTTCGGTGAGTACGCCTTCCTTGATGTCACGCTCGATGTAGATGTCGAGGAAGGTGCTGACACGGCCGAGCGACATGGCGGCGCCGTTCTGTTCCTTGATCGCCGCCAGATAGCCGAGGTAGGTCCACTGAATGGCTTCCTGCGCGTTGCGCGCCGGTTTGGAGATGTCGAAACCGTAGCTCAGGGCCATCTGCCGCAGCTCGCCGAGTGCCATGATCTGGCGCGACAGTTCCTCGCGCAGGCGGATCGTTTCTTCCTTGATGACGTCGAGGCGCAACTCGTGCTTCTGCGCTTCTTTATCCTTGACCAGGAAATCCAGGCCGTAGAGGGCGACACGACGATAGTCGCCGATGATGCGCCCGCGCCCGTAGGCATCGGGCAGGCCGGTGACGATCGCCGAGCTGCGGGCGCGCAGCATGTCGTCCGTATAGGCGTCGAACACGCCCTGGTTGTGGGTGCGGCGATATTCGCTGAAAACCCGCTCGATTTCCGGGTCGATCTTGTAGCCGTACTCTTCCAGCGCCTGCGCCGCCATGCGGATGCCGCCGAACGGCATCAGCGCGCGCTTGAGGGGCTTGTCGGTCTGCAGGCCGACGATCTTTTCCAGCTTCTTGTCGATGTAGCCCGGCGCATGGGTGGCGATGTTGCCGACGATATGCGTGTCGGCGTCGATCACGCCGCCCTTGTCGAGCTCCTGCTTGTAGAGGTCGAGGACCTGATTCCATAGATTCAGCGTCCGCTCGGTCGCCGGGGCGAGGAACGACTTGTCGCCCAGATACGGGGTGAAGTTGCGGTGGATGAAGTCGCGAACGTTGATTTCCTTCGTCCAGGTTCCGGCTTCGAACCCTTCCCAGGCGTTTTCGCGCACCGGAGCAGCCTCGCGGGCAGCTACCTTGTCGGAAATCGGGACGACTTTCGCCTTGCTTGCGGGTTTGGTACTTTTGGCCATTGCTTTACATCTCCTTTATTACAGAAAACTTTGCGAGCGATGGCGAACGCGACAGTTCCCATCCTCCATGATCTTTCCGCCAATCTTTCTTTGGCTCATCAGAAGCCCCGATAGTTCGACCGGGGTGTCGTCGAACCCGGGACACTTCGGAATCCCTTGACGACATGTTGAGCAGCGAACCATCCTTGGCGGTACGGATGGCCGGCTGATCTCGACATCGCCGAATGCGTATGACCCTGCACGGCCGTTTGTGCAAAAAACGGACTGCGATACGTCGCCAGACTGAACTGCAGGAACCTCTCGAGAACACCGGACAATCTTTCCGGATGCGATTCGGTGGCGATCGCGAACCCGGGGTTTTGAAAAGCGCAATAGTTTAATCGAATCAGCGACTTTTCGCCATATGAAAGGTCGTTTTTAGATGTGAAATTATGTTGAACAAATGCCTTTTTCGGATTACAAATGAGCATCGAGGCGAGACCCGTGAGTCAATGTTCTTCCCGTGCATAGCCGGCTGTTAAAGACGAAGACTATGCGCCAGAATACGGTCACCGCCCACAAAGGTATCTGACGGTTCTGTTGGGGAGTGGTATGCGAAGAACGCGAAAGAAGCAAAGAAGGGATTGTTGTCCTCCAAGCCAGACTTGGGCGACGCACGAACCACTGCGCATCGTGGTCATGGGCGTAACGGGATGCGGAAAATCCACCGTTGCCTCAAGGCTCGCAATGAAGATCGGCGCAAGGTTTTGCGACGGGGACTCCTTGCACAGCGAGGAGAGCGTGGCAAAGATGCGACGCGGAGAGCCGCTCTCCGATGACGATCGCTGGCCGTGGTTCGCGCGAATCTCGGCCTTTCTCAATGACGGGCCGAACAACACCGTCATCGCCTGCTCA
Source organism: Candidatus Accumulibacter sp. UBA704 (assembly GCA_002304785.1). Lineage (GTDB taxonomy): Bacteria > Pseudomonadota > Gammaproteobacteria > Burkholderiales > Rhodocyclaceae > Propionivibrio. Next base: position 21,221 of record DBMG01000055.1, read on the forward strand.
GCCCTCAAGAAGGCTTACCGCGACTACCTCCGACGCGAGGTCGACAACGTGCGCTTCCTGTTTCTGGATGCTTCGCCCGAAGTCACCACGCAACGGGTCTCGTCCCGCCAGGGCCACTACATGCCGGTATCCTTGGTTACAAGCCAGTTCGCGGCACTTGAACGGCCCGACAACGAAGACCACGTCACGACCATCTCGGCCGACACTCCGGTCGAGAGCATCGTGTGCACATTCCTGGCCGGGCTGGGGGCGCCCCCCGACACCACGGCCGGAGACGCGCAGGACAGAGAACGGTAACGCCGGGAGCCGTTGCGGTTTTCTTCTGGAACTGCTTTCGCTCTGGCCGATGCGGACCGGGCCGGGATCACGCCCGGCCCAACACCACCGGCACCCCCTGTCTCGCACTATCGGAGATTGCTTCCAGGGTTGCTGCGATATCGATGCTCGCCTGTGCCAGCCGCTCGATCTCGGCGGTATCCTTTTCCCGCACGAACTTGGCAAAGGCCTCCGCCGCAAACAGGAAGCCGCTCCCGGCCGCGGAACGCACTTCGTCGAACGGGACATTGAACGCAATGCCGCGGCGTACCCGCAGCTGGCTCGGCAAGTAGCCATGGGGATTGTCGCCAGGCTCTAGCGCCGTATGGTTCAGATACTCCGTCTCGATGACTCCCTGGCTGCCGACGATGGTGGCACGCCGATGATTTGCCGTATTCATGGCGCAGGAAAGCTGGGCGCG
>DBMG01000096.1 GCA_002304785.1 Candidatus Accumulibacter sp. UBA704
CCGGGCGTGTCCTCCACGGTGACGATGAGCTTGCCGTCGTCGCTCATGTGGTGGCATTCGACGCCGGGCAACGCCAGCAACTCGGCCTCGGCTTCACGGCGAGTTTCCGGACGGATGCGCAGCACCAGACTGGCGATGTTCATGGCAACTCCACGGAAAGAGGGGATTGAGGACGGCTTGATGTCGGAGCTTCCCGCGCCACGCGCCCGATGGCATTCACCGGGCATGGCGCCAGGCAGGCGCCGCAACCGGTACAGGCGCCACTATCGATTTCAGGTCGGGCCACGCCGCCCGCCACCAACGGAAAGCGGATGGCACGTGCGTCGCAAATCTCACCGCACACGCGGCACTCGACGCGCTGATGCGCGAGGCACCCGTCGTCAATGCGGATGGTGAATTGCCAGGGCTCCAGGCGGGTATCCGATGCTATCGCCCCGGTCGCGCAGACTTTCGCGCAATCTCCGCAGAAAGTGCAGGCCGCAGCGCTGAAATCAGCCGAGGGGAAACCACCGTCCCCCCGTTTCAGCAGACCTGTCGGGCAGGCTTTGACGCAATCGTCGCAACGGCTGCAGATGTCGACGAAGCGCGCTTCCGGCAGGCTCCAGGGCGGCCGAAAAGGCGCAATGCGCGGCAGGCGACTGCCAAAGAAGCGGCGACGGGACAGATCCATGATTCACGAGAGCACACGATGATCAGGCAATCTACCCGTCAGGATAGGTTGAAACTTTGATCTTTGCTAAAAAACCCGGGTTTCGCGTGGGGCAACGCCGTTCCAGCCCAAGGAAAGGCAACGTGTTACATTGATTCTCTGTCCGACCGCCACACATCCATCAAGGCATGCACATGATCGAATCGATCCTTCTGACGACTGTTCGCATTTCAACGCTTCAGGGAGGATCGCCCCTGACCAATGCCAGCGGTTTTTTCTTCCAGCGCGACGAACGTCTATTCCTGGTCACCAGCCGCCATGTCGTCTTCGACAAGGAAAGCCGGCACGAACCCGACCAGATCGAGATCGAGTTGCATACCCGCGCCGACGATTTCGGCCAATCGACCGGATTCTCGATCCCACTCTATCGCGACGGCCTGAGCCTGTGGCGCGAAGCGCATGACTCGGCCGGCCCGGTGGATGTAGCGATCATCGAAATCGAGCGCGGGGCGCTCCCGCCGCACGCGGTTTATTGTGCCCTAACCCCGCAGCATCTGCCGGAATCCTTCGAACGTATCGAGGTGGGAACCTCGCTGCTGGTGGTCGGCTTCCCACTTGGATTCCACGATACCCTGCACCATCTGCCGGTGGTGCGCCAGGCCGTGATCGCCTCGTCTTTCGGGCTGCGCTTCCAGGGGCAAGGCTATTTCCTCACCGACGCGCGCACCCACCGAGGCACAAGCGGCGCCCCGGTGGTCATGCGCAAAGCCGGCGGCGACGCCCTCCAGGTTGAGCTGCCATGGATACTACTCGGCATTCATTCGGCCAGGCTCGATGTCGGCAGCCGCGACCAGAAGGTCGACGAGGCGCTTGGACTGAACTGCGCCTGGTACGCCGACATCCTGATGGCTTTGAGTGAGTAAAGCAGACGCCAAAGGTCAGTACCCGACCGCCGACCCCGCCGGCCGGCGCGGGTCGTTGGCGCCGTAGATAAGGCCGGGGCGCACCTTGCCTGAGACTGCCCCGTCGTTGCCTGAACTCGCCGACGCCACGCCGGCGGCGCCGGGCAGACCGAAGAGGATCACCTCGGCGGCGCCCCAGGGGGTCTGCTCGGTCATCTTGTAGCCCATCTCCTTGAGCGCCTTCAATGTGTCCGCCGAGAGGCCGCGCGTCTCGTAGAACACCTCGTCGGGCAGCCATTGCTGGTGTATGCGCGGCGCGTCGACGGCTTCCTGCGGGGCCATGCCGTGGTCGATGACGTTGAGCGCGGTCTGCAGCGTGATGCTGATGATGCGCGAGCCGCCCGGCGAGCCGAGCACCATGAAAGTCTTGCCGTCCTTGGTGATCAGCGTCGGCGACATCGACGAGAGCGGCTGCTTCTTCGGCGCGATGGCGTTGGTTGCGCCCTGCACCAGGCCGTAGAGATTCTTGGTGCCCTGCTTGATGGTGAAATCGTCCATCTCGTTGTTGAGGAAGAAGCCCGTTCCCGGCGCAATGACCACGGCGCCGAAACGGCCATTGACCGTGTAGGTCGTCGATACTGCGTTGCCGTCCTTGTCGACGATCGAGTAGTGCGTGGTCTCGGTCGATTCGTGCGGCGCCTTGCCCGGCTGCACTTCGGATGATGGCGTTGCCTTGTCGGTGATTTTCTCGCGAATCGCCGCGGCGTACTCCTTCGAGAGCAGACGATCAAGCGGATTCTTGACGAAGGCCGGGTCGCCGAGGAAGGTATTGCGGTCCATGAAGGCGTGGCGCATGGCCTCGGCCATCACATGGACGGTCCCCGCCGAGTTGAATCCCATGCCTTTCAGATCGTAGCCCTCCAGCGTGTTGAGGATCTGGCACATCGTCGTACCGCCGGAGCTGGGCGGCGGCGCCGAGAGGAAGACGTAGCCGCGGTAGTCACAGGTCACCGGCTTGCTCTCGCTGATCGTGTAGTCGGCGAAATCGGCGGCGGTGAGGATGCCGCCGCCCATCTTGGCCGCGGCTTCGACGACCTGCGGGATCTTGCCCTTGTAGAAGGCGTCGGGCCCGCGCTTGGCAATCGCTTCCAGCGTCTTCGCCAGATCCTTCTGCACCAGCCGGTCGCCCGGCTGCAGCGGCGTGCCATCCTTGCGCAGGAACAGGCGCGCCGCTTCCGGGTCCTTCTTGATCAGTTCAACGGTGGTGTCGAGAATGTCGGTATCGCCGCGGTTGAGGATGAAGCCCTCGCGCGCCAGCCTGATCGCCGGCGCCATGACCTTGGCGCGCGAGAGCTTGCCGTACTTCTGCAGCGCGGTATCGAGCCCGAGCACCGTGCCCGGCACGCCCACGGCCAGGTAGCCCTGCAGGCTGGCGTTCTTGACGACATTGCCCGACGCATCGAGATACATGTCGGCGGTCGAGGCCGCCGGCGCCTTCTCGCGGAAGTTGAGGAACACGTCGCGCCCGTCGGCGAGGTGGATGGTCATGAATCCGCCGCCGCCGATATTGCCGCAACACGGATTCACCACCGCCTGCGCATATCCCACCGCAACGGCCGCATCGACGGCGTTTCCACCCATTTTCAGAATCTCGACGCCGACCTTGGAGGCCAAGTGCTGCGAGGTCACCACCATGCCGTTCCGTGCCTCGACGGCCGGTAGTGACGCAGCCTGCGGATTGCTGGAGCAGAACGGTGACAGCGTGAAAACAAGCGCCGCAGAGGCCAGAAAGCGAACCGATTGACCGATATTCATGCGTTACTCCTTGCGGGGATTCAGGAAAAGGCGCAAACCATGGCTCAGGCACGGCGCGGGAAGAACTCAGAACATTTTAGTTGGCCCTCCCACCGAAATCGAGGGGAAAAACCGCTGCTGCACGTCCTGAGCGCCTTCCGCCCCGCACTGTCGCAGCCCGATTTCCTGTGGCTCACCCGACGCCCGAAAAGTCGGGTTCAACCCAACCCGATTATTTGTTACACTCCCGGAAGTTTTTTTCCGGTATTCGCTCATGGACAGGCAAGAGACAACGGCGCAGACAGGTCCGCGCCACGCATTGAACAGGCTGCTGCGCCACCCTTGGGCTCTGGCTGGCGTGAGTGGCGTCGCTCTGCTTGGGATGGTGACTGCATCGGCTATCGCGCCGCACGGGCAAGATGCTCCGGCGCCAATCCAGACGGTGCTCGAACAACTGGCCGCACCCACCGTCATGCCGGTCGACTCTGGCGCGGTCGAGTTCCTGCGGGAGGAGCGCATCCAGCGTTCCGACACCATTTCGAGCCTGACGTCGCGACTCGGCATTGTGGATCCGGATGCCATGGCATTCCTCAACCAGAACCGCGACGCGAAGGCCATTGCCCGTCAATTGCGCCCAGGCAAGACAGTCACCGCGAAAACCGGCCCGGACGGCCAGTTGCTGACCCTGTTCTTTCCGCTTAACGGCAAGGATGCAACGCTGGTCATCGAGAGGAAGAACGACGGTTTCGTCGCCGGCGAACGGTCGTTGCACCTGACGACGCAGACGCATTTCAAATCCGGGGAGATTACCAGTTCGCTCTTCGGCGCCACCGACGCGGCCGGCATCCCCGACGCGATAGCCACGCAACTGGCCGAGATTTTCAGCGGCGATATTGATTTTTACCGCGATCTGCGCAAAGGCGACCGATTCACTATTATTTATGAAACCCTGATCCACAACGGCCAACCCATCCGGAGCGGCCGTATTCTGGCCGCGGAATTCGTCAACAACAACAAGACGCATCAGGCTTACTGGTTCCAGGCGGAAGACGGGAAAGGTGGCTACTACGGCGCCGACGGCAAGAACCTGCGCAAGGCGTTTCTTCGCTCCCCGCTCGAATTTTCACGGGTCACCTCGGGGTTCTCGAGCGCGCGACTTCACCCGGTGCTGCAGATTACCCGCGCCCACAAAGGAATCGACTACGGCGCCCCCATCGGGACTCGCGTGCGCGCTGTGGCGGATGCGTCCGTCGAATTCGCGGGCCGCCAAGGCGGCTATGGCAACCTGGTAATCCTCAAGCATCAGGGAGCCTACTCGACCGCCTACGGACATCTGAACGGAATCGCTCCCGGAATCCGCAAAGGAGCGCGCGTCAGCCAGGGAGACACCATCGGCTTCGTCGGACAGACCGGCATAGCGACCGGCCCGCATCTACACTACGAATTCCGCATCAATTCGCAGCAGGTCAACCCGATGACGGCGTCGTTGCCGGATGCGATCCCCCTGAACGCATCGCTTCTCCAGCGCTTCCGGGTCGCCACGGAAACGTTGCGTCCGCAACTCGAATTGGCCAAGCAATTCAAAACGCTGGCCTCTGCGGAATAGGCCCAAAAACAAAGGCGACCTCGGTCGCCTTTGTTTTGAACACGTAATGACGGCCCGCTCAGGCGGAAAACGAGGAGCCGCACCCGCAGGTGGACGTGGCATTGGGATTCTTGATCACGAACTGCGCCCCCTCGAGGCCTTCCGTGTAGTCAATCTCGGCGCCTACCAGATATTGGTAGCTCATTGGGTCCACCAGAAGAGTCACACCGTTCTTCTCCATCGACGTATCGTCGTCATTGGCTTCTTCGTCAAACGTGAATCCGTACTGGAAACCGGAACATCCGCCCCCCGTCACGAAAACCCGCAGTTTCAATTCCGGATTGCCTTCTTCCTCGATCAGTTCCTTGACCTTGCTCGCTGCGCTATCCGTGAAAACGAAGGGCATCGGCATATCGGTTGCAGTATTCATTTACTATCCTTCCAAACACTCAAATTGGTTCTCGAACCTGACGCCAGGCAGCCACTCAATTGTTGGATGCCAGCTTGAGCTCGACAGTCTTGGCACCCGCCTGATGCACCAGCCGCCCTTGAATGACGGACCCCTGCTGCATTTCGATCTGATGGTACTCAACATCCCCTGTGACACGTGCCGACGGGAGGAGTTCCAGCGACTCGCCGGCAAAGACGGGCCCGATGACCGTGCCGTTGATGACCACATGCCCGACCGAAATAGCGCCTTCGACACTCGCCTTTTCGCTGATAACCAATGTGCCTTCAAGCGGATTCTCGCTGCTGATGTTGCCCCGGACCTCTCCATCGACACGCAGCCCTCCGGAAAACACCACGTTCCCCTCGACGCGGGTACCCGCGCCGATCAGACTGTCAATGCTGTTTTGGGGAGCGCCCCCTTTTTTCTTTCCGAACATGATCTCTCCGACTAAAGCGTCAAGAATTGTTTGGCGCGCACAACACCGTCTTGCATCAAACGGGCTTCGACACTCAAGACATTCGCCCCGGCCGGGACGGAAAAGACTCCCTCAAGGCGATGGAAATGTTTGATCTCAAAGCGAAAAACACTGGAATCCCCACCCGCCAGAGGAGGAACGGTGATCATAGCATCTTTACCCTCATGGCGCACTTTCACCTGCAATTGAAGGTTTCCCCTGAATTCCTTGACCTGCCGCCCTCCGTTGTTGATTACCAGCAAACGGTATCGGTACTCACTACCATTGCCCAGCGACTCAATTCGCAAACGGTCGATCCTGACGGCAGCCTCCTCCGCAGGATCACCTCCGGGCATCAAGCCTTCAAAGAACGCCAGATCTTCGCGCAGGGCCGCGTTCTCACTTTCCAAGATCTTCACCTGATTCGCCAGCTGCATTCGCGTCGCTCGTTCGATCTGCAAGCTGCTTTCACCGGTTCCGGCAAGACTGCGCAGCTTCGTTAACTCGGCATCCAGTTCCATCACATAGTTCCGCAGCGACTGGATTTCGCCGACGGATTCGTCCATGTGATAGCCGGCGATTTTCCTTCCAGCGTCATAGATCCAGGCAGCGGAGGCCAATGACACGGACACGATGGCAATTACGGTCAAAGCCCGCCAGTACCATGGCACATGCGTCCTGATCGCCAGCCGTGGCGCATTGATGCCAAAGCGTTGGCGCAACCGCCTGAGCTTTACGGAAGTACCGGAAGTCGCCACAACCCTTGAATCTCCGATAACGAAAACATGTTGTTCATCCTGACCTTCCCGCGGCGCCGCTGACGACTCCAGCATTGCTGCTGGCACATCTCCCACGGCAGGTGCGGAATGATAGTCCGCGCACCCCAAAAACACAAAGCCGCCCTGTTGGGCGGCTTTGATAAATTCTGCGGCGAAAGCGAATCAGCGCTTGGAGAACTGCTTGCGGCGACGAGCCTTGTGGAGACCGACCTTCTTGCGCTCGACTTCCCGAGCGTCGCGAGTCACAAACCCTGCCTTCGACAACACCGACTTCAAGGCGGCATCGTATTCGATCAGCGCACGGGTGATTCCGTGCCGTACGGCGCCGGCTTGACCTGATTCGCCGCCACCGGAGACGTTGACGAGAATATCGAAACCGGTTGTCTGCTCAACCAGTTCGAGCGGCTGACGAACGATCATCCGCCCCGTCACGCGGGAGAAAAACTCATCGACCGGCTTTCCATTGACAACAATGCTGCCGGAGCCACGCTTCATGAATACCCGAGCAACAGCACTTTTGCGCCGTCCGGTACCGTAATAGTAGTTTTCAGCCATTTCGACCTCTTAAAGTTCCAGAACTTTCGGCTGCTGAGCCGCATGCGGATGCACGTCGCCCGCATAGCACTTCATTTTCTTCAGCATGGCATAGCCCAACGGACCTTTCGGAAGCATCCCTTTGACCGCCTTCTCAAGCACACGCCCAGGAAAACGCTGCTGCATTTTCTTGAAATTGGTTTCGTAGATACCGCCCGGGAAACCGGTGTGGCGGTAATACATCTTGTCGTCAGCCTTGTTGCCGGTCACGCGGAGCTTCTCCACATTGGTCACGATGACGAAGTCCCCAGTGTCCACATGCGGTGTAAATTCGGGTTTGTGCTTGCCACGCAGGCGGCGGGCAATCTCGGTCGCAAGACGACCGAGCACCTTGTCAGTGGCGTCAACCACGAGCCACTCGCGTTTCACTTCATGCGACTTGGCGGAGAAAGTCTTCATTTCTGATGCCGTCCTTGTATGCCTGATAACGGAAAGCCGCATATTCTATTGCAAGCTTCCGCTCCATGTCAATCAATGTTTTCATTAAGTTTTGCCCTGACCACAGCATTCCACTCAGGAACGATCAGACACCGACGAGCACACATACCGAGTCCCCGAACAGACCATCACAAGCGGTAGGCAGTCGTTGTCATCACCTTGGCAGCCATGCGCATGGCTGTCTTCACCGCTGCTGGAAGCTCTTTGGCCCCGAGGCCAACGGCCATCTCGGCATGTGCGGCTTCGTCAACCTTCATCTGCTGGACAATGGCTTGCGATCGGGCATCCGCCTCCGGAAGTGCGTCCAGATGCCTCTCGAGATGGGCCTCGACCTGCCGCTCGGTCTCGGCAAGGAACCCGAGATTCCACCCGTCGCCCAGTTTCCCGGCAATCGCGCCAAAGGAGAAAGCTCCGACGTACCAGACTGGATTCAGCCAGCTTTTCCGCGCCCCCAACTCACCTATCCGCCGCTCGGTCCAGGCCAGATGCTCCGTTTCCTCGTCCGCGGCGTGGATCAACGCCATGCGGATCCGTGCGTCCTTGCAGACGGCGGCCTGCCCTTGATACAGCGCCTGCGCGCAGATTTCCCCCACATGGTTGATGCGCATCAACGCCCCGGCCCGCGCCTTTTCCGCATCCGACAGATCGGCCTCCGGCAACTCGGCCCCAGGCACTACGCGCACGGTCTCCGCCCTGCAAAATACTGTACGTAACGCCTTGTCGAATTCGATAATCAAAGCATCAAACATGGACATTTCCGCGACCTGATTCAATGACTGTAGCGGAGGATTCGGATCGCATCCTCCGGTTTCGTGATTGAAACAGCCCCGACAGTACAGAAGTAATCGGCGAAGAGAGCGACATGGTGATTGTTGGTCCCGCCCTGCAGCTTGACCCACTTGTTGCTGCGCGCCTTGGACCACGTATTGTCCGAGTGTCCGAATGCATAGACCCTGCGCTCGCCAGTAAGGCACCGCATCCCCTCGAAGCTGATGCTCTGCGCCCCGGCCGAACTGACCACCACAAGAGAATAACGAATCACCTCGTCAGCCCCTACGGTGATGGATTTTTCATCGATGAAGAACTGCTTGTCTGTAACCGACCCGACCTTGAACGGAATCAGGTTTTGTTTCTCCGGAAAAGCGGGCAACTGCAAGTCAATTTCCGCCCAAGGCTTTTCATCGAATTCATTATCGAAGCTGGCAGCAATCACCAGCGGAGAAACAAACGCCAGAGACAGAACGACAAACCACTTGTTCAGGGCGCGCATCAGGCAAGCTCTCCATTACCCATAAAACGCGGGACGGAAACGCCGATCATTCGTTGCGTTCCAGTTCCGACCGTTCTGCGTCGCGGCGGCGAACGATATCACGGCGCCAGCGACGATGATCCGAATCGAGAAAACGGGCCAACTCGTTCAGCGCCTGCTCATACACGTGGCGCTTGAACTCAATGACGGAATCAAGCGAAACCCAATAAGTGTTCCAGCGCCAAGCGTCGAACTCGGGATGATCGCAGGCTCGCAGGGAGACGTCGCTGTCCCGCCCGATCAGACGAAGCAGAAACCAGATCTGCTTTTGTCCACGGTAACTTCCGCGCCATTCGCGCTTGACCCAGTGAATCGGCACATCGTAACGCAACCAGTCCTTGGTTCTGCCGAGCACACAAACATGCTCAGGGCGCAATCCAATTTCTTCATAGAGCTCCCGGTACATCGCCTGCTCGGGGGTTTCCCCGCGCTTGATGCCTCCCTGCGGAAACTGCCATGAATGTTCCCGGATTCGCTTGCCCCAAAAAACCTCGTTCTTCGCGTTACAGAGGATGATGCCGACGTTCGGGCGATAGCCTTCACGATCGAGCATTTCGTATAAACCTGCAAATATGTTGGTTGCCCCCATTTTTCCACATTTCAAAAGCCTTGGAAAGCTGAGTCACTCATCCATGGAGTCTTGTAAAATCCAACCTTTATCCTGCAATTCGGAAAACAGAGACCCATGCGAACGTCGAACTATTTCATTTCCACACTTAAGGAAGCCCCCTCGGACGCAGAGATCGTCAGCCATAAACTGATGATGCGCGCCGGCCTGATCAAGCGCCTGGCCGGCGGCATCTATACCTGGATGCCGATCGGCCTGCGCATTCTGCGCAAGGTGGAAAATATCGTCCGCGAGGAAATGGATCGCGCGGGCGCCATCGAACTCTCGATGCCGGCGGTGCAACCCGCCGAATTGTGGCAGGAATCCGGCCGCTGGGATAAGTATGGCCCGGAGTTGCTGCGACTCAAGGACCGCCACCAGCGCGATTTCGTCATCGGCCCGACGCACGAGGAAGTCATCACTGACGTCGTGCGCAAGGAGGTCAAGAGCTACCGTCAGTTGCCGCTGCATTTCTATCAGGTGCAGATGAAGTTCCGCGACGAGATCCGCCCGCGCTTCGGCGTCATGCGTGGACGTGAATTTCTGATGAAGGACGGCTATTCATTCCACACCTGTTTTGAAGATCTGCAGCGCGAGTACCGCAACATGTTCGACACCTACTCGCGGATCTTTTCGCGCATGGGGCTGAAGTTCAGGGCGGTTGCCGCCGACACCGGATCGATCGGCGGCACGGGATCGCACGAATTCCACGTTCTGGCCGATTCGGGAGAAGACGCGCTGGCCTACTGCCCGAACTCGGATTACGCCGCCAACGTCGAACTGGCTGAAGCTCTGGCGCCGTCAGCCCCGCGCGGAAGCGCCAAAGCGCCGATGGCCAAGGTTGCCACTCCGGACAAGATTCGCTGCGAAGACGTTGCCGCTTTCCTCGAGGCCCCATTGTCGCAGACGGTCAAGGCGATTGCCATCATGCGTACGCTTGACGAAGCCACCGCCGTCCAATTCGCCATGATCCTGCTGCGCGGGGATCACGACCTTAATGAAATCAAGGCCCAGAAGATCGTCGGCGACTTTCGATTCGCGCGCGACGACGAAATCGTTGAGGGCTTGGGCTGCAAACCTGGTTACATCGGCCCGGTCGGCATCGGGGACATTCCGGTTTTTGCCGATCGCAGCGTAGCGACCATGAGCGACTTCATCTGCGGCGCGAACGAAGCCGGCTTCCACTTGACGGGGGTGAACTTTGGTCGCGACGTTCCCGAACCTGCTGCTGTCGCCGACCTGCGCAACGTAGTTGCCGGCGACCCATCGCCCGACGGCAAGGGAACGCTTGAACTCTGCCGAGGCATTGAAGTCGGCCACATTTTTCAGTTGCGCAGAAAATACGCGGAAGCACTGAAATGCAGCTTCCTTGATGTCAACGGCCAAAGCCAGACCATGGAGATGGGCTGTTACGGCATCGGTGTTTCGCGCATCGTCGGAGCCGCCATCGAGCAAAACCACGACGAGCGCGGCATCGTTTTCCCGCGGGCGATCGCTCCCTTTGAAGTCTGCATCGTGCCCATGGGCTACACCAAGAGCGAGTCCGTCAAGGCCGCCACAGACAAGCTCTACGCCGATCTCAAGACAGCCGGGATCGACGTCTTGCTCGACGACCGCAACGAACGCCCCGGCGTCATGTTTGCCGACATGGAGTTGATCGGCATCCCGCACCGCGTCGTGGTAGGCGAACGCGGCTTGGGCGAAGGCAAGCTAGAGTACAAGGGCCGCACCGACAGCGAAGCCGAGATGGTGCCGCTGGAGGCCATCGGAGCGTTCCTCAAGGCCAAGTTGTGCGCCGCCTAGCTGCTCTTTTTCTCACACTGGTGATCCCGGCCATTGCTCTGGCCGGGGCGCAGAAATACGAGCCGCTTTCGGATAGCGTACGCGCCGCCCTGTCGCGATCGATCGCCGACCAGGCGCCGCCGCGAAGCTCGTTCCGGGACCCGATGGAATCCATCGAGTGGCTGACTGAGATGTCGCAACGCCTCGAAAAGAGAATGCCCAACCGCGAGAACCGGCTCGAGTTCCTGCGAGCCTTGCACTATGAGGCAACGCGAGCCGGGCTCGATCCGCAACTGGTGCTGGGGTTGATCCAGGTGGAAAGCGGCTTCAAGAAGTATTCCGTCTCGTCAGCCGGCGCACGCGGCTTCATGCAGGTCATGCCGTTCTGGACTAAGCTGATCGGCAGCGGCGACGACAACCTTTTCCATCTGCGTACCAATTTGCGCTACGGATGTACCATCTTGCGCCACTATCTCGATATCGAACAGGGCGATCTGTTCCGCGCACTGGGGCGCTACAACGGGAGCCTCGGGCGCCCGGAGTATCCAAATCTGGTGCGCGGGGCATGGCAAGGGCAGTGGATCTACGCGAGCAGCCGGATCTCCGTCGTCAATCAGGAAACACGGACTGCAACTCCCTGACTCGCCATCACCTACCGCAAGCCTGGCATCATGCCTTTCATGCTGCGCATCAACTTGCCGATTCCGCCCTTCGAAAACTGCTTCATCATCTTCTGGGTCTGTTCGAACTGCTTCAACAGCCGGTTCACTTCCTGAACCTGCACGCCTGCCCCGGTGGCAATGCGACGCTTGCGCGAAGCCTTGATCAGATCCGGCTTGCTCCGCTCGTCCGGCGTCATCGAATTGATGATGCCTTCAATGCGCCGAACCGCTTTATCTTCTCCCCCGACGGGCATCTGGCTGGCGGCCTGGGCAAACTGGGCAGGCAACTTGTCGATCATTGACGAGATACCACCCATCTTGCGCATCTGGCCGATCTGTTCCTTGAAGTCGTTGAGATCGAAATTTTTCCCGGACTTGAGTTTCTTGGCGAACTCGACAGCCTTGGCCTCATCGATGCCCTTGCGCGCATCCTCGATCAGAGAAAGGACATCGCCCATCCCCAGGATACGGGAAGCCATCCGTTCCGGATGGAAAGGCTCGAGACCGCTCAGTTTCTCGCCAACGCCGGCATACTTGATCGGTTTGCCCGTGATGTGCCTCACGGAGAGCGCCGCACCACCTCGCGAATCGCCATCGAGCTTGGTCAGGATCACGCCGGTCAGAGGTAGGGCCTCACTGAAAGCCTTGGCCGTATTGATGGCATCCTGGCCGAGCATCGCGTCGACCACGAACAGCGTTTCGATCGGCTTGAGCGCCGCATGCAGTTCGGCGATCTCCTTCATCATCGCCTCGTCGATCGAGAGACGCCCCGCCGTATCGACCAGCAATACGTCGAAGAAATGTCGCTTTGCCCAATCTACCGCGTTGCGGGCAATTTCGACTGGCTTTTCGTTGATCGAGCACGGGAAGAAATCGACACTCGCCTGCTCCGCTACTGTTTTGAGCTGCTCGATAGCCGCCGGGCGGTAGACGTCGCAGGAAACTACCAGAACCTTCTTCTTTTGCGTTTCGCGCAACAGTTTCGCCAACTTGCCAACGGTGGTCGTCTTGCCGGCCCCCTGCAGGCCCGCCATGAGCACAATGGCCGGCGGCTGCGTAGCCAAATTGAGTCCATCATGCGCCTCGCCCATCAGCGCCGTCAGCTCTCGGTGCACCACGCCAATCAGCGCCTGTCCGGGACTCAGGGAACCAATCACCTCTTCCCCAACCGCCTTTTCCTTGACCGCGGAGATGAATGTCTTGACCGCCGGCAGCGCCACGTCGGCCTCCAGCAGCGCAAGGCGCACTTCGCGCAAGGCGTCCGCGATATTGTCCTCGGTCAGTCGCGCTTCGCCACGAAGCGTCTTCATTACGCGGGCAAGGCGTTGAGTCAGGTTATCGAGCATTTGAATTCCGGCTTGGTGTAAACTCAAAAAATGCCGGATATTCTACTGCACCTTGCGCCCCATATTGCCGCGGCCCTGCTTTATGCAGCGCTAGGCTTCCATTTCTGGCACACGCGTTGGCACGACGCGGGCAGACCCCTTGACCCATTGCCCATGCAAAGATGGGAAAGGATCGCCATTGCCGCCGCGCTGACCATCCAGGGATTGGGGTTGCACGAGGGTTTGTTCGCCACCGGGACGCTTAGATTCTCCTTCAGCCTCGCCGTATCGTTGATGCTCTGGCTGGCCGTGCTGATTTACTGGCTCGAGAGTTTTCAATCGCGCATGGACGGCATGCAGCCGATGGTCCTGCCGCTGGCTGCCATCTCGTCCATTCTCCCGGTACTCTTCCCGCAAACCCATGAAATCGGTCATGCGAACGCCTTTGGCTTCAAGGTGCATTTTCTGACCGCGATGCTTGCCTACAGCCTGTTCACCTTGTCCGCCATGCATGCGCTGTTCATGGGGTTTGTCGAACAAAAACTGCACCGCCGATCCCTCAACAAGCACCAGTCGAGCCTGCCTTCGATCCTGTCCATGGAGGCCTTGCTCTTCCGCATGATCGGCGTGGCCTTCTTGCTGTTGACCCTCACACTGGTCAGCGGGCTGTTGTTCTCTGAGCAAATATTCGGCAAGGCTCTGGTTTTCGATCACAAGACTTTGTTTGCTTTCGCTTCCTGGGTAATTTTCGCAGCGCTCCTTTTCGGGCGGATCAAATACGGCTGGCGCGGGAGAATCGCGCTGCGCTGGACGCTGGCCGGCTT
>DBMG01000111.1:0-5869 GCA_002304785.1 Candidatus Accumulibacter sp. UBA704
CGTGCGCGGACCAACGTGATGGGCGCCGCGACGCGCGTCCGCCACACCATCGCCCAGGCCATCCACCGCTTTTTCCACGAACAGGGCTTCTTCTGGGTCAACACTCCGATCATCACTGCCTCCGACGCCGAGGGCGCCGGCGAACTGTTCCGCGT
Organism: Candidatus Accumulibacter sp. UBA704; assembly: GCA_002304785.1. Lineage (GTDB taxonomy): Bacteria > Pseudomonadota > Gammaproteobacteria > Burkholderiales > Rhodocyclaceae > Propionivibrio. Next base: position 156 of record DBMG01000111.1, read on the forward strand.
GTCCACGCTGGACATGACCAACCTGCCGAAGACCGAGCACGGCAAGATCGATTATTCGCAGGATTTCTTCGGGCGCGAGGCGTTCCTGACGGTTTCGGGGCAGCTGAACGTCGAAACGTACTGCATGGCGATGTCGAAGGTCTACACCTTCGGGCCGACCTTCCGCGCCGAGAACTCCAACACCAGCCGGCACCTCGCCGAGTTCTGGATGATCGAGCCGGAAATCGCCTTCGCCGACCTGGCCGACGACGCCACGCTGGCCGAAGCGATGCTGAAATATGTCTTCAAGGCCGTCCTCGACGAGCGCGCCGACGACATGGAATTCTTCGAGGAGCGCATCGAGAAGGGCGTGATCGCCAAGCTGCGCGGCATGATCGACAGCAGCTTCGTGCGCATGGATTACACGGAAGCCATCAAGATCCTCGAATCGGCCAAGGAAAAGTTCGACTACCCGGTCAAATGGGGCACCGACCTGCAGAGCGAGCACGAGCGCTATCTCGCCGAGAAGCACGTCAAGGGGCCGGTGGTGCTGATGAACTACCCGAAGGAGATCAAGGCCTTCTACATGCGCCTCAACGACGACGGCAAGACCGTCGCGGCGATGGACGTGCTGGCGCCGGGCATCGGCGAGATCATCGGCGGCTCGCAGCGCGAGGAGCGGCTCGACGTGCTCGACAAGCGCATGCTGGAAATCGGCCTTGACCCGGCGCACTACGGCTGGTACCGCGACCTGCGCCGCTACGGCACCGTTCCGCACGCCGGCTTCGGCCTCGGCTTCGAGCGCACGATCTCGTACATCACCGGCCTGGCCAACGTGCGCGACGTCATCCCGTTCCCGCGGACGCCGGGGAACGCGCGGTACTGATCGTCGATGATCCCGTTACACCGGCGAAAGCCGGTGTCCGGGTTGTTGTCACCTATTTCCCCGCCTCCGGAACCAAGCGCAGCACGGAAATCTCCGACGGGGCGCCGAAGCGCTTGGGCGGACCCCAGTAGCCGGTGCCGCGGCTGGTATAGACGGCGAGCCGGCCCAGCCGGTGCAGACCGGCGGTGAAGGGCTGCTGCAGGATGACGAACAGGTTCCACGGCCAGAATTGGCCGCCGTGGGTGTGTCCCGAGAGTTGCAGGTCGAAGCCGGCCGCCTCCGCGGCGTGCGCCGAACGCGGCTGGTGGGCCAGCAGGATGCGAGGAATCCCGTCCGGGCTGCCGAGCAGCGCCGCGCGTGGATCGCTGCGCTGGGCCGGGTCGAAGGTGTGTGCGCTGTAGTCGGTTACTCCGGCCAGCACCAGGCGTGCGCCGTCGTGCTCAATGACGGCGTGCTCGTTCATCAGGACACGCAGGCCGAGGCGCCGGAATTCCGCGATCCATGCCGGCGCGCCCGAGTAGTACTCGTGGTTGCCGGTGACGACGAAAACGCCGTGGCGCGCCTTGAGTCCAGCCAGCGGCGCGGTATGCGGCGCGAGTTGGGCGACGCCGCCGTCGACCACGTCACCGGTGATGGCGATTACGTCCGCGCCGAGGTGATTGGCGTGCCGGACGATCGCGGCGACGTAGTCGCGCTTGATTGTCGGCCCGACATGGATGTCGCTCAACTGTACGATCGTGAAGCCGGCCAGCGACGCCGGCAAGCCCGCCAGCGGGATGTCGACGTGCACGATGCGTGCGACGCGGCGCGCATTGACGAAGCCGACCAGGGTCATCAGCGCAGCGACCAGCAGCACGCCGATCGCTGTCGCGGTGGCCAGCGCCGGCATTCCCGCCAGCAACAAGAGTACGTCACGCAACAGGGTCAGCACCAGAACGGAGGAGAACAGCCCCATGGCCAGGGAGCCTGCCCAACTGAGCCGGTCGGCCAGTGCCTCCCTGATGGCGAGAAAGCGCGCCAGCAGCCCGAGCGGGACGAGCAGCGTGGACAGGCACAGCAGGAGCACGCCGACGGCAATTCCTGCGGCACCGAGGGGCAGTGCCGACAGCAGGCGCCAGCCGATGTAGGCGTGCAGCCCGGCCAGCACCGGCATGACCGTCAGCAGGAAACGGCGCAGGCGGCCGGACAACCGTGCGGGGGCCGGAGATATTTTTTCTTGGTACTGCGACACGAAACGTCCTTGTGAGTGCACTGTTTGCGAATCCGTCATCCCGGCGAAAGCCGGGATCCAGTAGGGCGTTCGATCAGGCCGAGAAGCCTGTCTTGGCCAACGAACTGGGTTCCGGCGTGCGCCGGAATGACGGTCATTCAGAGAGGCTGTTGGCGTAGAGAGCCCGTTACTCCGGGCGGGAGGCGGCATCCCTCGGCGCGTCATCGTCGCGCTTGCCCGGGCCGCACCAGCAACTCCAGCGACTCCCGAATCGGCTTTTCAGTTGCTCCCGCTCTTCCGGAGTCATGCTTTCCCAGCGCTGATGGCGTTCCTTCCAACGTCCGTGGTGGCCGCAACGAAAACCGCCGAAGAGGATCTTGCTCAGCAGCAGGATGCCCATCGCCTGCCAGTAGCCGACCGGCTGCGCGCCAGTGAACAGGGCGGGCAATAGCCAGTTCCACAGCAGCATGACTACCCAACCCACGACCGCGATTCCGACGATGGCCAGCAACGCCATCGTGAAACACCGCGATTTACAGTTCGATTGATTGCTTGAACAGTTCGTCCACATGTTGGTTCCTTCACCAAGAAAGTTCGTCGTACAGCGGGTGCAGCCGGGCGCGCAGGTGCAACACCGCCTGCCGTTTCCAGCCGAGCAAGGTATTCACGTTGCTTCCGGTCTGCGCTGCTAGGTCCTTGAAGCTGCGCCCGTCCAACTCATGGGCGATGAATACGTCGCGTTGCCGGGCCGGCAGCTCGTCAAGCGCGAGCGCGATGGCCTCCAGCAGCATGGCCCGCGCGTAGGCGGCTTCCGGGCCACTGTCTGCCGCCGGCAGCGCCTGTTCGAGCCAGTAGTCGCCTTCGTCGTCGGCGTCGCCCGGCGCTGGCGGTAACGGCTCCGCGCGCTTCTTGCGGAAGCGGTCGACGATGCGGTTGCGCGCCACGCGGAACAGCCAGGCGCCGACCTGCTCGATCGGCTCCGGTAGGCGGTAGGCCTCGACCAGCGCGAAGAACACCTCCTGCAGGATGTCCTCGGCCTCGCCCGGATCGGGCACGCGCTGCCGGATGAAACTGCCCAGCCGCCCGCGCTCACGCGCGACGGTTTCGGCAATGCTCCGGTTCTGTTCGGCCATCGGCGTGTGCAGGGCAAAGGCAGTGTGGGGCGTCAACCGCGTATCCATACCCGTGTAGACGGATCACGAGCAGGAATATTGTGGGCGAAGAAAAAAACTAGTTGGTAGTCATGATGAATCAAAACGACCTACCTTATAGAATCCGCCATTCCAGGCTTGACCCGGAATGGCGTGGCTCTCCGCTGTAAGGCTACGGCGATCACGCCGACGAGTAATACTGACCGCAGCATCTCAATCAAGTTGCGCGTCGCGGCTGGCTTTGTTTCCTTTCCTTGACGATCACCCCTTGACCGCGCCCATCGTCAGCCCTTTGACGACATACTTCTGGAAAATCATCGTCAATATGATTGCCGGAGCCATGATGGCGACGGCCGCCGCCATCACGCCGCCCCAATCGACTTCCGCATAGGAAATGAAGTTATAGACGGCGATGGGCAGCGTCTTCGTCTTCTCCATGCTGAGAACCTGCGAGAACATGAAGTTGTTCCAGGAGAAGATGAAAGACAAGGTTGTCGCGGTGATGACGCCCGGTCCTGACAGCGGAAGAATGATTGCCCAGAAGGCGTATTGGCGGGTGGCGCCGTCGACCATCGCCGACTCCTCCAACTCGCGCGGGATGGTGCTGAAGTAGCTGGACATGATCCAGACCACGATGGGAAGCGCGATCAGCATGTGGCTCAGGATCAACGCCACGTAGCTGTCCATGAGATCAAGGCGCGAAAAGATTATGTACCACGGCATCAGGAAGGAGATGCCCGGCATCAGGCGCGCCAGAAGGATGAAAACCGCGAGCTTCCTTTGAGCGAAGCGTGAAATCGAATAGGCCGCCGGCAGTCCCAGAATGAGCGACAGCCCGACGGATACGCCACCGACGATGGTCGAGTTCAGGAAATACTTCAGAAAGTCCTGTTCCTCGAAGACTTTACGGTAGTTCTGGAGAGTCGGCGAAAAGAAGAACTGTGGCGGCCACGACGTGATGTCGCTCTGTGTCTTGAAGGACGATGAAAGCATCCAGAGAAACGGGAAGAGGACAACCAGCGCGATGATCGCGACAAGGAGGTAGAAGACGACATTCGATACGAATTTCTTGTTCATCGACGTCTCCTCAGAGCTCGGTCGTTGCGCGCAATTTCATGATGCCGAGGCTGCACAGGAAGACCACCAGGAACAGCGCGACCAGAATGACCGAAGACTGACCCATGCGGAAATACTCGAAGCTGTATTTGAAGCCCATGATGTTGAGTGTTTCCGACGCATAGCCGGGACCGCCGCCTGTCATGGCAAAAATGATGTCGAAGGTCTTGAGCGCGTCGATCAGGCGCAGGATCAGTGCCGTCAGGATGACCGGCATGACCATGGGAATGGTGACGTAGCGCAGGATCTGCCACTCGCTGGCGCCGTCCACGCGGGCCGCCTCGATCGGTTCGTCGGAAAGCCCGGCCAAGCCGGCGAGCACGATCAACGTGATCATCGGCGTCCACTGCCAGACATCGACCAGAATCAGCGCCGGAATGACGGACCGGGAGTTGGAAATCCACTGTCCCTGCGGCAGGCCGAGCGAATCGAGAACGAAATTGGCCAGCCCGATGGTCGGGTCGTAGAACAGATTGAAGACGATGCCAACCGCCACCGGCGTGGCCACGAGTGGCAGCAGGAGCAGCAACTTGGCGATGCTTCTTCCGACGAAGGCGCGGTTGAGGATGACGGCGATGGCGACGCCGAAGAATCCCTCGATCGCCACGGCAAACAACGTGAAGCTGAACGTCCGGCCCAGCGCGTGCAGGAAACGCGGCTCCGTAAGCACACGAATGTAGCTGTTGAAGCCGGCAAAGGACGCCGGCATGCCGGAGGTGAGATTCCAGTTGGTGAAGCTGAGGCACAGCGTATAGAGAACAGGAAAGACCATCAGCAAGGCAATGAAGATAATGGCCGGAAGAGGAAACAAGATCCGGAGGTTCCGTTCAGTAAAGCTTGAATGAATCATATGAAACCTCAACGCCAAGAAAGCCCGGCAAGAACACCCTCAACCCTGGGCCGTCTGTTGGATTCAAACGGCCAGGGCTGAATTGCCGCTACGTTTGGTCGGAAAATTACTTCCCGCGAATTACTTGCCGTACTCTCCCGTGTCCTTCAACAGTTCATTGACGCGATCGACCTTCTCCTTGGCCAGCTTCTCGAGATTGGGCGAGGCGCCCTTGGTGTTGATCGATTCGATGATCACTTCGCCGATCAGGTCGCGGGCTTCGCCGACGGCGCTCATGTAGGGGCGATCGACCGGCGTGCCGTTCTTGGCGGCGAAGGTGCGCGTTTCGATGAGGCCGGGGTTCATCTTGTCGAGAACCACGTTGTCCGACCAGACCGAGGAACGCGCCATGGTGATGTTGCTCAGCATGCCCTTGATCGCCATTTCCTTGCTCGTCGCCCAGTCCAGGAACTTCATGGCCGCGTCTTTCTTCTTCGACTGCTGCGCGATCGACATGCCCCACGACGATACGATGAACGGCGC
>DBMG01000111.1:5925-9708 GCA_002304785.1 Candidatus Accumulibacter sp. UBA704
CCGGCCTGGAACAACGGCATGATGTTTTCCCACGACATCGACGTCACGCCCTTCGGCCCGTAGTTGCCGAGCAGCCTGCCGTAGAAACGCACGCCTTCAAGCGCCGGCTTCGAGTTGAAAACGGCGACGCCCTTGTCGAGGTACTGACCGCCGTAGTTGTACACGTAACTCGACATCTGCGTGACGGCGGCCGCTCCCTTGCCGCGCGACGCGATGCCGGCGACGCTGTCCGAATTGAGTTTCTTCGCGGCCGCTTCCAGTTCATCGAACGTCGTCGGCACCTTGAGGCCGGCCTGTTCGAGCAGATCCTTGCGGTAGTAGAGCACCTGCCATTCCGTGACCAGCGGCACGATGTAGGGTTTGCCTCCGAAGGATGCGGCGCCCATGATGTTCTTTGGATAGTCGGCGAAGTCGTAGCCGACGATCGGAGCATACCAGCCGTTCTTCGAGAACATCTTCCCTTCCTGCAGCGGACGCGTCATGAAGACGTCGACCGTCGACGACTTGGTGGCGAACTCGGTCGTCAGCTTTTGCGTGAGCTGGCTTTCCTGCAGGCTTTCGACGTTGACCTTGATGCCTGTGTTTTTCTCGAATTGCGGAATCGAAGACTTGAGCAGTTCGCCGTATGGATGGTTTGCCAGCAGCACGCGAATTTCACCGGACGATGCCTGCGCCATTGCCCCGGCGGACACACACAGAGAGGACACGGCAACCAGCGTCTTTACCACGATCTTTCTCATAGAACCTCCACGAAGAAATAAGAACCCTTGGGTACAAAAGCATCTTGGGACGAAATCGATAGGGCTCGAACAGCCCTGCCGTACTACATGCCACATGCCTTCTGTTCAGCGTAGTCGTTCCGGTAAATGAATGCCAAAATATTGATTGTTCGTCGCTTCCTACACGATTGTCCGGGAGGTTTCCGTGTCGAAGACGTGCGTCTTTGGCATCTTGAAATTCACCCGGAGCGTCTGCCCGACGGTCAAGGGCCGCTCGGGAACCTCCATCCGCGCGACGATCGTCTGTTGTCCGCACATCAGATGCACGAACACTTCGGAACCGAGTGTCTCGACCACATCAGCCCGTGCCGTCGTTGTATTGCCTTCGTCGTTCGCTCCGTCGGGCTGCGCCGAAATATCCTCGGGCCGCACGCCGAAAACTACCGGACGGCCGGCATAGGACGCCAGGCGCGAGCGGAACGCATCCGGCAACCTGACGCGGAAGCCTTCTGCGTCGATGAACAACGCCTGTTCGTCAGATACCACCGTCGCGTCGATGAAGTTCATCGCCGGGGAGCCGATGAAGCCCGCGACAAAGCGATTGGCCGGTTGGGAATAGACCTCCATTGGGGCGCCGCTCTGCTGGAGCACGCCCTTGTTCATGATGAAGATGCGATCGGCCATGGTCATGGCCTCGACCTGATCGTGGGTGACGTAGATGATGGTCGCTCCGAGGCGACGGTGAAGCTTGCTGATCTCGGCGCGCATCGCCACACGCAGTTTGGCGTCGAGATTGGAGAGCGGTTCGTCGAAGAGGAAGACCTGGGGCTTGCGGACGATCGCACGACCCACCGCCACGCGCTGCCGCTGGCCTCCGGACAGTTCCTTTGGTTTCCGTTCGAGCAGTTCGGTGAGTCCGAGGATGTCGGCGGCTTCCTGCACCCGCGAATCGATTTCCGCGGCAGAGAACTTGCGAATCTTGAGGCCGAAACCCATGTTCTCGCGAACGTTCATGTGCGGATACAAGGCGTAGTTCTGGAACACCATGGCGATGTCGCGATCCTTCGGAGCCATGTCGTTGACCTGCACGTCGCCGATGTGAATTTCTCCGGAACTCACCGTCTCCAGCCCGGCAATCATGCGCAAGGCCGTCGACTTGCCGCACCCCGAAGGACCGACCAGAACGGCGAATTCCTTGTCGTGGATTTCGATCGAAAGATCATCCACCGCCCTTGCGGTGCCGAACTGCTTGACGACGTTTTTCAGGATTACATTCGCCATATCACTGACCTCGTTGTTGTAAGGGGATAGTCTCAGCGAATCCGGGATGACTTAAATATGGATGTTTTAAGCTTGGATGTCTAATCCCGTGGGAAATCCGCCCTCGATGCAAACGTTGTCATCGGGCGCCGCCAAAGCGCCGGTTCAGTGGTAGAACAGGTACGCGACGCCGATCGCCCCCACCAGCCCGACGGCGTCGGCGATCAGGCCGCAGGTCAGTGCGTAGCGGGTCTTGCTGATGTTGACGCTGCCGAAATAGACCGCCAGTACGTAAAAGGTGGTTTCGGTCGAGCCCTGGATGATCGCCGCCAGCTTGCCCTGGAAGGAATTGACGCCGTAGGTGCTCATGACGTCGACCATCAGGCCGCGCGCGCCGCTGCCGCTCAATGTCTTCATCAGGCCGACGGGCAGGGCCGGGACGAAGTCGCTGTTGAGACCGAGTGCGTTGACGGCCACGCGGATGCCGTCGATCGCGTAGTTCATGCAACCGGTGGTGCGAAACACCGAGATGGCGATGAGCATGGCGATCAGGTAGGGGATGATCTGCACGGCGACGCCGAACCCCTCCTTGGCGCCCTCGACGAATGCCTCGTAGGCATTGACGCGCTGCCACGCGGCCACTGCCACGAACAGGACGATGATCGACACGATCAACCCGCTGCCCAGCAGGCCGATCATCTGCGCCATTTGTTCCGCGGGCATGTTTCCCAGCCAGGCGTAGAGCCCGCCCATCAGCGCGAGGAAACCGGCGAAGAACAGCAACACCGGCCGGCTGAACAGGTTGATGCGTTGCCACAGGGCGACCGCGATCAGGCCGGCGGTGAAGGAAATGAAAGTGCCGAGCAGCGTCGGCAGGAAGATGTCCGCCGCGTTGAAACTAATCAGCCCCTGCTTGATGGCCAGGCTCTGGCGGATGGCGATCACCGATGTCGGAATCAGGGTGATTCCAGCCGTGTTGAGCACCAGGAACATGATCATCGGGTTGCTCGCCGTGTCCTTCTGCGGATTGATTTCCTGCAGTTCGCGCATGGCCTTCAGGCCCAGCGGCGTGGCCGCGTTGTCCAGGCCGAGGATGTTGGCGGAAAAATTCATGACGATGCTGCCGCTTGCCGGGTGGCCGGCCGGAATGTCGGGAAAGACGCGGCGGAAGAAGGGGCCGAGCGCCCGGCCGAACAACTGGATGAGGCCGCCGCGCTCGCCGATCTTCATGATTCCGAGCCACAGGCTCATGACGCCGGTCAGGCCGAGGGAAATCTCGAAGCCCGTCTTGGCGGTGTCGAACAGCCCGGTCAACACCCGCGAGAAAACCGCCAGGTCGCCCTGCAGCGTTTGAACCAGCGCGGCAAGAAAACCGACGAGGAAGAAGGCAATCCAGATGACGTTGAGCACGGTTGCGGTGTGGCTTCTCGGTTTGGCGGTCAGTGGTGGCGATTCATCAACTTGCGCGCGAGCCGATTATGCCACTCGATCAGCGTCGGCAATTCGACCGGCAGCAGTTGCCCGTCGCTGACCACCACCTTGCCATTGATCACCGAATGGCGCACGTCTTGCGGCGTGCAAAAGAGCAGGGCGGCGACGGGGTCGTGCACAGCGGCGCCGGCGAGGTCGAGACCACCGGTCGGGAAGGCGACCACGTCGGCGCTCATGCCGGCCGCCAGCGCGCCGATGTCGTCGCGGCCCAGCACCTTGGCGCCGCCGAGGGTGGCAAGTTCGAGCGCCTGCCGCGCGCTCATCGCGGCGGGGCCGTGGCCGACACGGGCGAGCAGCATGGCCTGGCGCGTTT